>JANLPD010000481.1:0-1590 GCA_031367045.1 Frankiales bacterium
TTCAGAGACCGGCGGTCGCCTCGCTCTTCGTGGCGCCGGGCAGATTGCCCGACTCGGTGGTCGCCGGCTGCCCGGGCGTGCCGGTGGCGGACCCGTTGGGAGTCAGCCCTTCCTTCGTCGAACTGCTGGTGGCGCAGGCAAGTGCCGTCCACAAGCACAAACAGCGACAGCGAGCCGACTGAACTGCGGTCCTTGGTATCCCCAGTGGGTAAGCCGGTAACCGCTACCCTGCTGCGAAGGCGGCGACGGCTCCGATGACCACCACTGCAGGAGAACGCAGTACGGGCGGCGGGCCAGAGCTGACGATCGCGGCCAGCGTGGTCAGGACGACCTTCTGGCTGGGCAGTCCCCCATCCATCACGCAGGCGACAGGGGTGTCCCCGTCACGACCAGCGTCGATCAGGGCGCCGACGATCGAGGGCAGGGTCTCCACACCCATCAGTACGACCAGCGTGGTGCCGCCACGAGCCAAGGCTGCCCAGTCCAGGGTGCTCCGCGGATCGTCCGGGGCTGCGTGACCGGAGACCACGGTGAAACCCTGTGAGATGCCGCGGTGGGTCAGCGGTATGCCGGCCAGCTCGGGTGCCGCGATGGCGGACGAAATACCGGGGATGATCTCGACCGGGACTCCGGCCTCCTTACAGGCGATGACCTCCTCCATGCCGCGTCCGAACACGAACGGGTCCCCGCCTTTGAGCCGGATCACGACGCGACCCTCGCGCGCCCGGCTGACCAGGACGTCGTTGATCTCCTCCTGGGGTGTAAAGCGCCCACGCGGGATCTTTGAGACGTCGATGATCTCGACACCCTCACGCAGCCCGTCCAGAACTGCCAACGGCGCCAGTCGGTCGACGACAACGACATCGGCATCGGCCAACGCCTGAAAACCCTTCAATGTCAACAGTTCCGGATCCCCCGGGCCGCCGCCGACCAGAATCACCCGGCCGGATCCGGCCAGTTGGGCCCGCCGTTGGGTCTGCAGTCGGGGGTCCTGGCGCAGAGCGGTCTCCACCGCAGCGAGGGCCGCATCACGCAGTGCAGCCGCGGTCTGTGGGTCGCGGTCGGCGTGGACGCTGACGGTCGTCCGCCCGCTGCGGCCGGTTGCCGGCATCCACGCCGAGGCCCCGGACGCGTCGTCGGCCCGCAGACAGAAGATGCGGGCGTCGTCCGCGGCGGTGAGCACCTGTGCGTTGACCTCCGCGTCAGCGGTGCAGGCCATGGCAAGCCAGGCGTCCTGCAGGTCACCTGGTTGGTAGGGCCGCTGGTGCCACTGGATCTGGCCGCGATCGGCGAGGTCCTCCAACGCCGCCACAGCGGTCGGCGACACGAGCGTGACCTTCGCATGTGCCGCGATGAGTGCGCCGACACGGCGAAGCGCCACCGGCCCCCCGCCCACGACCACCACTCGACGGCCGCGCAGACGCAACCCCAACGGCAGCAAGGGTTCTGACTGTTGGGCCATGGTCATTCCGTGTCCGAGATACCAGTCGCCATGGCGACGGGCTCAGCCATCGGCGGTGACCACTCGCCGTACATGTCGCACAGGCGGGTCCCCCAGGTCCTTAAGGACACCCCGAAAGCCGCGGGGTC
>JANLPD010000487.1:0-1683 GCA_031367045.1 Frankiales bacterium
GGTGGGGGTCTCGTGAGTCGCGCCGCGCCCGCCCGTCGCCGACTCGTCCCCTTCCTGCTCGCCCCCGTCCTGCTCGGTTGCCTGCTGGTCCTTTCCGGCTGCGGCCTGCCGCTGCCGGAGGACGTCCAGCGGCCAGGAGCCGTCGCGGCGGGCTCGCAAGCGGCCGGCGACATCCGCGTTCTGCCGCCCGGTCCGCGGGGTGACAGCACCCCCGAAGCGTTCGTCGAGGGCTTCCTGGCCGCGCAGAGCAGTCCGGACAACTCCCATGCCATCGCCCGCGAGTTCCTCGCCCCAGGTACCCGTTGGGACGACGGCGCGGGGCTGATGGTCTACGACCCGGCAACCCTCAACCCCGCGACGAGGGCCGGGGACGAGTCGACCGTCGTCGTGACGGCCAACGTCACCGGCGAGGTACGCGCCGACGGGTCCTATGACGCCACCCCCCGCCTGCTGCGCGACACCTACTCCCTGCGCAAGTCCCCTGGCGGGCTGCAGCTCGTCGGCGTCCCACCGGGCCTTCGGCTGGCCGTCGCTGACCGGGACAGGAGCTTCGCTGCCCGCAACGTCTTCTTCCTGGCCCCGTCGTACGGCCTGACCTCCGACACCCCACACCTGGTGGCGGACCGCGTGTTCCTCAACACGTCTCGTGAGCTGGCCCAATCCTTGGTCGAGCACCTGCTCGGCGGACCGTCGTCGTCGATCGCCGGTGCCGTCGAGAGCGCCGTTCCCACAGGTAGCCGGCTGCTTGCACCTGTCACGACGCAGGACGGTACGACGACCGTCTCGCTGTCGGGGCAGGCGCTGGCCCTCGGCCAGCCGGCTCGTGCGCAGCTGTCGGCGCAGCTCGTCTGGACGCTGCGGCAGCTCGGCCCCGAGTTCCAACGGCTGCAGCTGCTTTCGGGCGGCCAGATCCTGGCCGTCGGCGGGCACGACGACCGGCAGGATCGGACCGACTGGGCGGAGTACGACCCGGACGGCATCGCGCCGGGTGCGCCGCTGTTCTACGTGGACGGCGGTGCGCTGCGCAGTCTCGCTGCGACCGCCGACACCCTGCCTCGCAGCAGCGGGGCAACCGACGGCAGCCTGCGGATCGTGGAGGCGGCGGTCAGCCCGAGCGGTGGGCAGCTCGGGTTGCTCACCGCACGCGGCGAGTTGCGGATCGGCCCTCGTGGCGGCCCCTTTCCCGTTCGGCTGACCGACGACGGCCTGTCCTCGCCGTCATGGGGCAGCGGTGAGCAGGGACTCTGGGTGCTCCGCAAGGGTCTCGTGCTGCTGGTCCCGGACTCAGGCGTTGCCGTTGCGGTCCCCGTGTTCGGTGCTGGCTCGGGACCGTTCAGTGCCATCGGAGTCTCCCGCGACGGTGCTCGGGTGGCGCTGGTGGCGGACAAGCGGCTCTGGGTCGGCCGGATCGAGAAGGTCCAGAGCGACCTGCGGATCGGCGGCCTCCACGAGGTCGCGCCCGGGCTCGCGGGGGTGACCGGCGTGGCCTGGGAGAGCGGCACGACCCTCGTGGTTCTCGCCCGGTTCGGCACGCAGCTGCTGCTGCCTGTTCGCGTGGCGGTCGACGGCTCCGTGGTGGTTTCGGCCGGTCGCGCCGGCGTTGTCGGGACGCCGAACGCGCTGGCCGCTGCACCCGGTCGCCCGCTGGTCCTGGCCGCTGTCGACGGGGCGACGGAACGGCTC
>JANLPD010000466.1:0-6862 GCA_031367045.1 Frankiales bacterium
CCCCAACGCCTGGCAGCGCGCTCTGCTCGGAGAGGGCGCGATCGGCGCGGCGCTGCTGCTCGTGGCCGCCGATGTCGCTACGGCATGGACGATCCTCGTGCTGCCGGCAGCCGTCGCGGTGGTGGTCAAGGCCAACGACCTTGTCGCCGGCGCCTTGGTTGGACCCCGACCGGGAAATGACCGCATGGGCGTACACAAGGCGACAGCGCCAGCCCAGGAAGGACCGGCGCTGTCGGAAGAAGGTGGGACGGCTGGTGCGAAGGACTAGGCCTTCGAGGCGCTGAGCTCCGCGACCTGCTTGGCCATCGCAGACTTGCGGTTGGCAGCCTGGTTGGTGTGGATGACGCCCTTGCTGGCGGCCTTGTCGAGCTGACGGCTGGCAACGCGCAACTGCGCCATCGCGGTGTCGGTGTCGCCAGCGGCGGCGGCCTCGCGGAACTTGCGCACCGCCGTCTTGAGGGCGGACTTGACCGACTTGTTGCGAAGCCGAGCCTTCTCGTTGGTCTTGATGCGCTTGATCTGCGACTTGATGTTGGCCACGCGAGAGTTTCCTCAGTTCTGTCCGTCAGGGGGCATGCCGTACCGCACCCGGGGCTGGGTGCTCAGCACGCGACGGATGACGATACCAGCGGCCCGCCCCGGCAACCAAGGCGTACGTCGGCCACGCCAGGGACGCCGGCTACGACTGGCAGCGCGCGGGCATGGCAGTTGACCCGAGTGAGGGTGGCGCTGGCGCGCCCGCATGGAAGAATGGGACGTGCCCACCACCGACCCGGCAGTGATCCGGAACTTCTGCATCATCGCGCACATCGACCACGGCAAGTCGACGCTGGCCGACCGGATGCTGGAAGTGACCGGGGTCGTGGACCCCCGCCAGATGCGGGCGCAGTACCTCGACAAGATGGACATCGAGCGCGAGCGCGGCATCACCATCAAGGCGCAGAGCGTGCGGCTCCCGTGGACGGCCGACGATGGCAAGGACTACGTCCTGCACATGATCGACACCCCGGGCCACGTGGACTTCACCTACGAGGTCTCCCGGTCGCTGGCGGCCTGCGAAGGCACCCTCCTGCTCGTCGATGCGGCCCAAGGCATCGAGGCCCAGACGCTGGCCAACCTCTACCTGGCGCTGGAGAACGACCTGCACATCATCCCGGTGCTCAACAAGATCGACCTGCCGGCTGCGCAGCCCGAGAAGTACGCCGAGGAGCTGGCCAAGATCATTGGCTGCGACCCGGAAGACGTGCTGCGGATCAGTGCCAAGACCGGGCAGGGCGTCCCGGATGTCCTCAACGCCATCGTGCGCGACATCCCGGCGCCGGTAGGCGACGTCAACGGGCCGGCCCGCGCGATGATCTTTGACTCGGTCTACGACGCCTACCGCGGCGTCATCACCTACGTCCGGGTCGTCGACGGCCAGCTGTCGACCAGGGACCGCGGTCTGATGATGTCGACGCAGAACGCCCACGACATCCTGGAAGTCGGCGTGGTCTCGCCGGAGATGATGCCCACGGAGACGCTGAGCGCCGGTGAGGTCGGCTATGTCATCCCCGGTGTGAAGAACGTGCGCCAGGCCCGCGTCGGCGACACCCTGACAACCGTCCGCAACAGCGCGACCGAGTCGCTCGGCGGTTACCGCGACCCGAAGCCGATGGTCTTCTCCGGCCTCTACCCGCTCGACGGGAGCGACTACCCGGCGCTGCGCGAGGCCCTCGACAAGCTGCGCCTCAACGACGCTGCGCTGGTCTACGAGCCGGAGTCCTCCGCTGCGCTGGGCTTCGGCTTCCGGGTCGGCTTCCTCGGCCTGCTCCACCTGGAGATCGTCCGCGAGCGACTCGAGCGCGAGCACGGCCTGGACCTCATCTCGACGGCCCCCAACGTCGTCTACCGGGTCGTCCTGGAGGGCGGCGAGGAAGCCGTCGTCACCAACCCCAGCGACTGGCCGACCAAGGGCAAGATCGCTGAGATCTTCGAGCCTGTCGTCAAGGCGATGCTCTTGCTCCCCAGCGAGTTCGTCGGCGCGGTCATGGAGCTGTGCCAGGGCCGGCGCGGGGTACTGCAAGGCATGGACTACCTGTCCGAGGACCGGGTCGAGCTGCGTTACTCGCTGCCTCTGGGCGAGATCATCTTCGACTTCTTCGACCAGCTGAAGTCGCGCACCCGCGGCTACGCCTCGCTGGACTACGAGCCGGCCGGCGAGCAGGTCTCCGAGCTGGTGAAGGTCGACATCCTGCTGCAGGGCGAGCCGGTCGACGCCTTCAGCGCGATCGTGCACAAGGACAAGGCCTACACCTACGGAAACCTGATGACGACCAAGCTGCGCGAGCTCATCCCGCGCCAGCAGTTCGAGGTGCCGATCCAGGCCGCCGTCGGGGCCAAGGTGATCGCCCGCGAGAACATCCGGGCGATCCGCAAGGACGTGCTCGCCAAGTGCTACGGCGGTGACATCACCCGCAAGCGCAAGCTGCTGGAGAAGCAGAAGGAGGGCAAGAAACGGATGAAGATGGTCGGCCGGGTCGAGGTCCCCCAGGAGGCGTTCATCGCCGCGCTGTCCACCGGCGAGGAAAAGGCCAAGAGCTAGGACGGCCGGTCACGGTGCGTCGTGACGGCAGCCGGCGTACGACGTGGTGGTGGCTCGGGTCGGCCGCTAGCGCGTCTCGACGACCTGGTAGGGCTCGGCGAGGCGCCCGGCGACCAGTCCGTGCTCACGGGCCGTCCGGCCCAGGCCGTCGACCAGCTCGTCGCGCACGGAGCGGTTGAGCATCGGCGCCTGGCTCTGGTGGGCCTCGCAGGCAGCCACCTTGGCGTCGAAGACGTCCGTAACGTCGACGGCCGTGTCATCCTGCGGGCCGCCGAACAGCCATACCTGCGCGACCTCCCACGGGGCAAGGCCCTCGTCGCGCAGTTCCGGGAAGGCGAACGCATTGCGCGCGTCCGGGTAGACCGCGGCCAGGACCGCCGCGCCGGTGGCGAGGTGGTCGGGATGGGACAGGTAGACGAACCGGTAGCTGCGTTCGGGCGAGTGCGTGACGACCGCCTCGGGCCGTCGCTGCCGGATAAGGCGGGCGAGGTCGCGACGCAGGTCGGTGTCCGCCGTGACGAGGCCGTCCGGCCGGCCTAGGAAGACACAGTCCCGCGCGCCCAGCGCCGCGGCGGCCGCGCGCTGCTCCGCTTGGCGCAGCCGGGGCACCTCGTCACGCGGTAGCGCGTCGTCGAACCCGCCGCCGTCCCCGTCGGAGACGCAGACGACCGTCACCTCGCACCCGGCAGCGGCCCACAACGCAACGAGGCCGCCAGCGCCGAAGTCGGCGTCGTCCGGGTGCGCGCCGACAACGAGCGCCCGAGCGGGTAGGTCCATGCCGCGACGCTAGCCGGGCGTCAGGGGAGCAGCAGGCAGCTGTCCCCGAACTCGTGCCAGAGGTAGCCCTCAGCCTCGGCCGCCTGGTAGGCCGAGGTCACCAGCGGCCGGCCGGCGACGGCCTCGAGAAGGCGCAGGTGCGAGGCGCCCGGGTCGTGCCATCCGGTGACGAGCCCATCGACCACGCGGGCCGGCCGGTCCGGCCCCAGCACGAGTCCGGTCCACCCCTGCCCGGCGGACACGGCACCGTCCGGGCCGGTGACGCTCTCCACGGCCCGCGTCACCGTCGTGCCCACGGCGACCACGCGGCGGCCGCGCCGCTTGGTCAGGTTGACCAGCTCGGCCGTCGCCGCCGGGACGCGGAACCGCTCGGGTGCCGGTGGCTCGCCGTCCTGCGCCGAGGAGACCCCGGTGTGCAGAACGACCGGTGCGACCGTGATGCCGCAGGTCACGAGGTCGGTGATGACCTCGTGGCTGAACGGCCTGCCAGCGCTGGGCATCTCGGCGCTGCCATCCTCCGTGGCGAAGACAGTCTGGTAGTCGCGCAGCGGCCAGCGCCCGGTGACGTAGGAGTAGGCGATGGGGCGGCCGCGTCGGGTGAGCAGCTCGGTCACCGGTCCCTCGACAGCGACGGTCGCGCGCCACAGCCGGTGCTGTCCCTCCGGATGCGGCGCCACCAGGTCGAGGTGCGCGCCCGACGGCAGAGCCAGCCGCTCGCCGCGTCGCGCATCCGCTACCGGCCCGTGCGCAACGCCGCTGGGCCGGACCTCGACGACCCAGGTCCCGTCGTCGAGCTCGGTGGCGAAGTGGACGGTCACGTCGCGACCGTCGCTGCGCACGCCGTCCAGGGCGCAGGGCCGCGTCCGGCTCGTGTTGATCACGACGAGGTCGCCGGGCGACAGGTAGCGGGCCAATGTGCGGAAGGTCGTGTGCTCGACCTGGTCCGGCCGGGCGACCAGCAGGCGGACCTCGTCGCGGGCGAGGCCACGCGCCTCGGGAGGTGTCGAGGCGTTGCGGGCTCGCAACCGAGCAGTCATCGGGCCTGCGCAGACAGCAGGTCCGCGGCCCGGTGACGGCCGCTCGGGAGCCGGTGGTCGAGCAGACGCAGCAGTGCCGGCACCACGGTTTCCGGCTCCGGCCGGTCGGAGATGTCTTCGCCGGGGAACGCCTGCTGGTGCAGCTGGGTGCGCATGTCACCCGGGTCGAAGGCGTGCACCCGCAGGTCCGGCTCCTCCACCGCGAGCACCGCGCTGAGGTGGTCCAGCGCGGCCTTCGCCGAGCCGTAGCCGCCCCAACCCTCGTAGGCCTCGGCGGCGGCGTCGGAGCTGACGTTGACGACCACGCCGCTGCGCCGGCGCAGTTCGGGCAACAGCGCCTGCACCAAGGCCAGCGGTGCGATGACGTCTACCTCGTAGACGCGGCGCAGTACGTCGAGCGGGTAGTCGCGCAGCGCCGGCTGCGGGCTCGGCCCGAGCAGGCTGGCGTTGTTGAGCAGGAGGTCCAGGCCCCCGAGCCGCGCGACGGCTGTGACAAGGGCGGCCCGGTGGTCGGGGTCGCTGACGTCGCCCGGCAGGACGGCCGCACCGAGGTCGGCGGTGGCGGAAACGAGCTCCCGGCCGCCCCGCGCGTCGAGGACGAGGGACCAGCCGCGTCGGGCGAGCACGCGAGCGGTGGCCAGGCCGAGGCCACGTGAGGCCCCGGTGATGAGTGCGGTCGGCATGACGTCTCCTTGTGCAGATCCCGTGGTGAGGTCATGCTGACACTTAAAGTTGAATTCAAGTCAAGAGGAGAAGAGCGATGGATTCGAAGGACCTGCTCACGGTAGGGGAGGTGGCCCGGCGGAGCGGGTTCGCGACGTCGGCGCTGCGGTTCTACGAGCGGCAGGGCTTGCTGGCTGCCAGCCGCACCGCCGGAGGTCAGCGCCGGTACGCGCGCAGTGTCCTGCGCCGGCTCGCCTTCGTCCGGGCGGCGCGCAATGTCGGGCTCAGCCTCGATGAGGTGCGTTCCGCACTCGACCGGCTGCCGGGTGGCCGGACGCCCACCAAGGCCGACTGGGCACAGCTGTCACGGTCGTGGCGGCGCCGCCTCGACGACCAGATCGACGCGTTGACCAAGCTGCGCGACGGGCTCGACTCCTGCATCGGCTGCGGCTGCCTTTCGCTGCGGACCTGCCTGCTGTACAACCCGGGGGACCTGGCGGCGAGCGAGGGACCAGGGGCGGTCTACCTGCCGCGCCAGCTCCGGGAGCCCGATCAGGCGCTGCGGTAGCCGCTTCCGGCACACTGGAGGGGTGCCAGGTGCCCTGCTCGACGGCGAGCCCGTCCCGGCGGACGGCTCGCTCCCTCAGGGTGCGCTGACCGGGCTGGGGGAGCGGCCCTTCGGGGTCTATCTGCACGTGCCGTTCTGCCGGACGCGCTGTGGCTACTGCGACTTCAACACCTACACCGACCTCGACGGCATGACGTCCTCCTACGCCGCCGTCGCGATCGCGGAGATCCGGCTCGCCCGTCGCGTGTTGGGCGACGTCCCGCCGGTCGAGACCGTCTTCGTGGGTGGCGGCACGCCGACGTTGCTCGCCGCGCAGGACCTCGTCCGCATCCTGCGCGCCATCGAAGACGAGCTCGGCCTCGCGCCCGGCGCGGAGGTCACGACAGAGGCCAATCCCGACTCGGTGGACGCGCGCGCGCTCGGGACGCTTCGCGAAGGCGGCTTCACCCGGGTGTCCTTCGGGATGCAGTCGGCCGTGCCGCACGTCCTTGTGACCCTGGACCGCAGTCATACGCCGGGCCGGCCGCAGGCGGCTGTCGCCGAGGCCAGAGCGGCCGGCTTCGAACAGGTCTCCCTGGACCTCATCTACGGAACCCCGGGGGAGTCCGACGCTGACTGGGGGACGTCCCTTGACGCCGCGCTGGCCGCCGCGCCGACGCACGTCTCGGCGTACGCCCTCATCGTCGAGCCGGGCACCCGGCTTGCCAGACGGGTGGCCCGCGGGGAGCTGTCGGCCCCGGACGACGACCTGCTGGCCGACCGCTACCTGCAGGCGGACGCCGCACTGGCAGCGCTCGGCGGGCTGGGTTGGTACGAGGTGAGCAACTGGGGCGAGCCGTGCCGGCACAACGTGGGCTACTGGCGTGGCGGGGACTGGTGGGGGATCGGGCCGGGTGCGCACAGCCACATCGGCGGCGTGCGGTGGTGGAACGTCAAGCACCCCACCGCCTACGCCGCACGTCTTTCGGCGGGCAGGTCGCCGGGCCAGGGTCGCGAGCTGTTGACCGACGAGGACCGTCGGGTCGAGCGCGTGCTCCTCCAGGTGCGGCTCCGGGACGGCGTGCCGCTCGAGGTGCTGCTCCCGGCCGGACTGGCAGCAGCCGGCCGCTACGCCGGGCGCGGCCTGCTCGAGCAGGAGGCGTACGACGCTGGACGCGCGGCTCTCACCTTGCCCGGCCGCCTGCTCGCCGACGCCGTCGTTCGGGACCTGGTCGACTAGCGGCGGCTCAGGCGAAG
>JANLPD010000522.1:0-7430 GCA_031367045.1 Frankiales bacterium
GTGTCCGTCCTCGGCCAGGCCGGCCCGGCCGCGCTGGAGCGCGACCACATCGACGCCAGCGGCGACCACGTGGTCGCACTCCTCGACGGCGTCGTCGTAGGGACCGGACGGCTCGTGCCGGGCCGGGTGTCGACGCAGGGCTCGCTGGAGCAGGCCCCCGTCGCCACGGTCGGGCGGATGGCCGTCGCCGACCCGGCCCGGGGGACCGGCGTCGGCGCCCGGTTGCTGTTGCTCCTGGAGCAACAGGCGCGCGAGCGCGGAGTCGCGGTCGTCGAGCTGCATGCGCAGGTCCACGCGATGGGCTTCTACGAGCGGGCCGGCTACGAGCAGTTCGGCGACGTCTACCGAGAGGCCGGCATCGAGCACGTCGGCATGCACAAGCAGCTATGACCGACCACGATCATGACCTACCGAGGTGCAGATCACGTCCCGGCAGCCAGCGTTCCGCGTAACACGGGAGGATCATCGTGGCTATGGACGACAACGAGCTACCTCGCGAGGTCCTCGACCTGCTGGGTGTGGCGCTCGTGGCCGAGCTGACCGTGGTCGCGCCGTCCGGACGCCCGGTGAGCTATCCGCTTATCCCGTTGTACGACGGAGAGCACGTCTTGTTCAGCTCGGCCGTCCTGTTCTCCAAGAAGCTTGAGCACATCCAGGCAAACCCCAAGGTCTCGGTGGCGCTGAGCGACCCGATCGCGATGCAGGGCGCGCCTTTCCATCGCGCCGTCATCCAGGGCACCGCGCGGGTGCTGGACCAGGAGGACCCGCACACCAGCTGGGAGCGGCTGATGCCGATGTGGCGCAAGAAGGAGCCGGCGATCGACGTCTTCGTCAAACGGCGTTTCGGGATCCCGCTGTTCTTCGAGCGGCACACCATCGAGGTCACCCCGCAGCGCGTCCTGCTGTGGCGCGGTGGCGACACGTCGGTCGCCCCAGAGGTCACCGTTCTCGCCGTGCCGGCAGGGGCCCTCTAATGGGCGCGCTCGCGGTCGACGAGGCCGTTCGCAGGGCTCATGCCTACCCCCACGGCGTCCTGAGCTTCGTCGGCGCCGACGGCTTCCCGGCGACGGTCGCCGCGTCCTTCGCCCCGGGGTCTGCGGCGGACGAGCTGGTGCTGGGACCTGTGTCCGAGGTGATCCTGCCGGCCACGGGCCAACAGGTGGGCGTCATCTTCAGCCACATCAGGCCGCAGGCGGGTGTCGGCTACGACGAGCGCCGCTACGTCAACGTCTGGGGCACAGCGTCGGTCAGCCTCGGCGTCGTCACGGTCACACCGACGCGTGCGACCGGCTGGGACGAGGCCGAGACGCCGTTCTTCGAGTACGCCGAGAAGAGCGTCCCCACGGGGCGTGCCTACCTGGACAAGGTCGGGGTCCGGCCCCGGCTGTCGGCTTTTTGGACCGTGTTCCTCGCGACCCGGTTGCCCTTCCTCACCGCGACAGTCGTCCCGATCGGGCTCGCGGGTGCCATAGCCGGCTACCACGGCCGGTTCGAGCTCGGCTGGTGGCTGCTCTGCCTGCTGGCCGCGATCGCCGCGCACCTGGGCATCAACGTCATCAACGACGTCGCCGACGCGGACAGCGGCGCCGACGGCGCCAACACCACGCCGACGCCGTTCTCGGGTGGCTCGCGGGTCATCCAGTACGGCCTGGTCTCGCGCCGCACCATGGCGCTGACCGCGACGGGGCTCTACGCACTCACCGCCGGGCTCGGCCTGCTCCTCGCTGCGACCCGCAGTTGGCAGCTGCTCTGGATCGGCGCTCTCGCCCTCGTGCTCGGCTACGGCTACACAGCCAAGCCATTTCGCCTCGTCCACCGAGGGCTCGGCGAACCGGTCGTCGCGATCGGTTTCGGGCCGATCATGGCCGCCGGGACCTACCTAGCCGTCACCCGCGAGTGGTCGTGGGAGCCGGTTTATGCGTCGATGCCCGTCGGGATCCTCATCGCCCTGGTGCTCTACGTGAACCAGGTGCCGGACCGACGGTCCGACGCCGCCACCGGCAAGCGGACGCTCATCGTGCGCTGGGAGAAGAACCGCGTCGTCCTTGGCTACCTGATCGCCGCGGTCGTCGCCTTCGCCTGGATCACCCTCGGCCCGGTCCTCGGGATCACGCCATGGTGGACGCTGATCGCCCTCGGCGGGGCATGGTTCTCGGCCAAGACCTATGGGGGGCTCACCCGGTTCTACGATCAGCCCTACGGCCTGCTGCCTGCCATGCAGAACAACATCGTGGCGCATCTGGTGACCGGCCTGCTCCTCGTTGCCGGCTACCTGCTGGCCGGATTCTAGTTCGAGGATGCCGTGGTGATGCTTCCCGTCGACTCGTCGTAGGAGATCGAGCCGTACTGGAACTTGCTGGTCCGAACCACGCCGACTGTCACCTCGTCGGCCACCGGAAAGCCGTAGTGGCCCGCCTCGGCACCGGCAACGACGTAGGCATCCATGATGGGGCCACGGGTCCAGTGGGCGCCGGTCACCGGGGACCACGAGATGCGGCCACGCTGCAAGCGGCTCACCCGCCCGCCCGTCCCGGCTTGCTGAGCCTCGACGGGGAAGCCAAGAACCCCTGACTCGTTGCCGGCCCGGCCAAAGGCCACGGCCAGGTCGTCCATCACCTCGAAGGCCCCTGTGGTCAAAGACCAGGAGATGCGCCCGTGCTGGAAGCGCGCCGACCGGCCCAGGTCGCCGGGAACGGCCAGCTCGTCCTCGACCGGGTAGCCGAGTGGCCCCGGCTCACCGGCAAGAGCCCGGTAGCGGTCCGAGATCGCCAGCCCGAGCAGGCGGACAGGGCCCAGGTCGGGGTGCCAGGTAAGCCGGCCGCGCTCGAAACGCGACGCCCTCCCCCTGCCGTCGCGCGGCACGAAGGGGTCGGCGATCGTCCAGCCGAGCAGGCTTCCCTCGTTGCCGAGAATGCGGTAGCGGGCTGCGATCGGACCTTCGGTGTAGCGCACTCCGATCGTCGGGTGCCAGGAGATGCGCCCGCGTTCGAAGCTGGAGGCGCGCCCCGGCCCGACGATCTGCGGCGGCCTCATCGGGAACCCGAGGATCCCGGCCTCAGCGCCGAGCGCGACGTACAGGCTGGCGATCTGGGCGACGGTCTCGACCGCGCCGTACGGGCTGGCCCACGAGATGCGCCCGCGCTCGTAGCGCTGTGCGCGCCCGGCGCCCTTGACGCCGAACTCACCCCCGACCGTCGAGCCGAGCACCGACGCCTGCTCGCCGAGCGCGACGTGCCGCGCCGTCAACGGCGTCCAGGCCTGCGGCAGGAAGTCGGAGTTGTGGTCGCGTGTCGCGTTGTCCGTCGCCGGCGCGGTCGAGCAGTTCGCCCACTTCCAGGGAGGGGTGCACGACACGACGCGGCAGACGATCGCGCCGACCTGGCCCACCTGCTGGTTGCACTGGCCGTAGCGGAAGGCGTTGCAGCAGACCCGGCGCTGGTCGCACGACCACGATGGTCCGCAGCTGCACGAGCAGGACCAGCAAGATGGCGAGCAGATCCCGGCTCGCCCGGAGGTGCACCGGCAGACCGAGTTGCAGTCGACGATGTAGCGCGCGTTGCCGCCGCAGAGCGACGCCCCGTCGGACTTCCACCAGCCGGCAGCGATCGAGTTCGGCGGGCAGGTGTTGGCGCCCTTGTTGAGCGTGGCGCAGAACACCGTCCACCCGCTCGAGCACGACGAGCCGGGTCCGCAGACCGCGGCGTACGCCGTGCCCGGCTTGAGGGCGAAGCCCAGCCAGTCGACCGCCAGCGCACTGCCGATGACACCGGCCCGCAGGAAGAATCCACGGCGCGACGTACGCCGGGACAGCCAGCCGGTAGCGCCGTCGACCGCTCGCTGGGCCAGGCCGTCGGGCAGGGTCGAGGCACTGACCTCGCGGGCGCCGAGCGCGTCGAGCGCTGCGGCGGTCGCCCGCGTCATGCGTCAGCCCCGATCGACAGGCCGTCGAGCAGGGCCGACAGCCGGGTGCACGAGGCATTGCGGCGGGCATGGCTGCCGAGCACCACGTGGAGGCAGAAGGCCCGGCCTGACAGGGAGAAGAACCACTGGCCGCCGCTCTGCCCGGGCAGCGGTCGTTGCAGGGCGCCCGGCGAGAACTGGCTCGGCGCGGGACGGGGCAGGCCGACGGCGGAGAACAAGCGGGCGCCGCGAGCCTCCGGGTCGTACTCGAACAGCGACACGAAGACGTCGTCGGGGCCGAGCAGGGTAACGACCCCGCTGCCGAAGTCGCCGCGCTCCGCGGGCATCGAGACGGTCGCGCAGTGCACGAGAGCGTTGCCCTTTCTGTTCGCGACGGACGGTGCTTGGCGCCGGCCGCGCACCTCCCAGCCGGGTGGCAGCCGCACCTGCATCCCCGCGATCCGCACGGTCACCTCATACCGCCGTGCCGGCCAGGACGATCCCGCTGACCGCGAGCACGGCGCCGGTGGCGCGGGCGGCGGGGCGGGCCCGGCGCTCGAGGCGGGCGGCGAGCGTTCGCAGCCGTGCGGGCGTGTCTGCCGTCCGGCCGGTGAGCACCGGGAGGGCGCGCACGAGGCCGAAGACCAGGCCGATCCCGACGGCAGCCGGGATCGAGCCTTGCAGCAGGAGCAGCACGAGCAGGCAGTAGGTCGCGGCGCTCGTCACGATGGTCACCACACCGGTGCCGAGCTGCCAGCCGAAGCCGACTGCGTAGACCCACGACCGGTAGCGGGTCAGCCAATCTTCGTCCACCTGCCTGCGCCCGCTGGGCACGCTGCGCCCAGACAGGTCCAGGGTGGCAGCGGCGAAGCAGGCGGCAGCGGCGAGCAGCAATGCCGTGGATCCGGAAGGGGACAGCAGCGCCCCGACAGCGCCGAGCAATAGTCCGGTGGTTGCGCCGCCGATGACGGAGGCAGCGGTGAACACCCCGATCACCACGAGGTAGGAGTTGCCGCGGGCCCGCTCCCCGAGCGGGTTGATGCTGGTCAGCATCGACTCACCTCAAGGAGACCAGGTCGCGCGCAGCGCGGCGACCACGGCGACGGCAAGGCCCACGAACAGCAGCGCGGCGGAGGTCATGACGGCTCGAGGTGCAGGCTCGGGTCGCCGGGTCGGATGCCGGCCGCGGCCAGCAGGCCGTCGTCGCGGCCCTGCCGGATGGCGCCGCTTCCCCGCGTCCGTGCCGCAGCGCGTTCGGCGTCGTCGGCCCTCGCCTGTGTCATCAGCTGCACCACCTGCGGCCAGGATGCACCCGATCCTTCGCCGACCACACGTCCGGTCGCGTCGACATAGGCGAAGTACGGCGAGCCGGGCACCTCGAAGCGGTCCCAGACCTCGCTCGAGAGCACCAGCGGCACCCCGGCCGGTGCCCGCTGGCGCAGCTCGCTCGGGCTCTCCTCGTCGGCGCCGCGCGTGACGACGACGAGGCGGGCGTGGCCTGGGACCTCGACCTCACCTGCGAAGGCCGACCAGAACCCTTGGCACGTGGTGCAACCCGATGACAGGAACGCCACGAGCGTGTCTCCGCGGCCGACCAGAGGCAGCGCGACGACGTCGCCGTCGAGCGTCTCGCCGGACAGGATGTGGGGGGTGTCGACCGCGGGGAGCCGGCGGGGGGACGCGATCGAGTCGAGGGTCACCGGGACGGGCCCGTCCTTGCGGTCCAGCTCCAGGCCGGCCCCGAGCTCGTGCAGCGCCCGCAGGATCTCGGCGTGGCTGCGCAGCAGCCCCACCACCAGGACCGTCAGCAGCACGACGGCGGCGGCCAGCGCCACCACGGCGGCCGTCATCGGCGGGCCACCGGCGCGGTGACGAGCGGCAGGACAGCCAGCACGGCGTACGCCGTCGCGGCGATCGCGACCGAAGCCGCCGCCAGAGCTACCGCGCCGTCGACCGCCCACACCGGCAGTGCCGGCCGCCCGGCCACGGCGATCGCTGACAGGGCGAACAGCGCGGTGACGGCTGCGTGAGCCCGGGTCGGCCGCACGTCCTGCTTGCCGAAGCACCCGCACGAGGCGAGCACCCCGCCCCGCGCCAGGGCCAGCAGCACGAACCCCGTGAACAGGGCGTACGACGCCGCGACGAACGCGGCAGCCAGGCGCCCGCCCGTCGCCAGGCCACCCAGCCCCAGCGCGAGCTCGCCGGCAGCGACCAACCGGACGACGCCGGGTGGGATCTTCAGCGAGACGCTCCTCAGGGCCCGGACGAGCGGCGCCGGGTCCACCAGCTTCTGCCCCCCGGCCAGAACCAGCAGCCCCGACCCCGCGAAGAACAGGCCGGTAGCAAGCACGAGCCGACCGTAACAGCGGGGCACCGGCCAGGCGCGTCCGACGCTCGGGGGATTGCACCTGTCACCCCAGCGCCACTGTCGAGTCACCGCTCGAGCAGCGCGATCATGTCCGGTAGCTCGAAGAAGCGGGCCGTCTGGAGCGCCGACGGCCCTCCGGCGTCCGGGTCGGCCCCGGCGGCAAGCAGGTCGCTGACGATCTCGGCATGCTGTCGGAAGGCCGCCGCCGCGAGGGCCGTCTGGCCCCGATCGTTGACGCGGCCGGGGTCGGCGCCCCTGCTCAGCAGCGCCCGGACGGCCGCTGGGTGGGCGTGATAGGCCGCGAGGAGCAGAAGGGTGTCGCCCTTGTCGTTGGTCAGGTCCACCGGCAGCCCGCCGTCGAGCAGGTCGGCGAGCTGGGCTGCGTCGCCTTCGCGGGCCAGCTCGAACACGCGATGGGCGAAGGCCAGCGTCTCGGGGTCCAGCGTCTCGGGGTCCAGCTCGTCAGGCACGCATCGATCTTAGGAGTCAGGCGTCTTTCGTGGAGCTCTGGGTTCGGCCGGGTGGGGTGGGCGGTGCGGCGTACCCGCTGTTGTCGTCGGGTCGTGGCACGATCGGGTACCCGCACAGCACGGCCCGCCTTCCCCTCGGACCGACGCTGATCCACTGGCGTACCCCTGGAGTTGAAGCCCCCGATGAGCTCGGCTGCGCAGCGCGACTCGTTCGTGCACCTGCATGTGCACACCGAGTACTCCATGCTCGACGGGGCGGCCCGGCTGGACGACCTGTTCGCCAAGACCGCCGAGCTGGGCATGCCGGCGCTGGCGATGACCGACCACGGCAACGTGTTCGGCGCCTACGACTTCTGGAAGAAGGCGCGGGCGCACGGGATCAACCCGATCATCGGGACCGAGGCCTACGTCGCTCCGGGCAGCCGCTTCGACAAGACCCGCGTCCGCTGGGGCGACGGCGGCGAGGACGACGTCTCCGGGGGCGGCGCCTACACCCACCTGACGATGCTCGCGACCTCCACCGACGGCATGCACCGGCTGTTCAGGCTGTCCTCGCTCGCGAGCATGGAGGGCTTCTACTACAAGCCGAGGATGGACAAGGAGCTGCTCGCCGAGCACGTCCGGCCCAACATCGACGTCATCGCGACGACCGGCTGCCCGTCCGGTGAGATCCAGACCTACCTGCGGATGGG
>JANLPD010000547.1:0-3029 GCA_031367045.1 Frankiales bacterium
GCAACGGCACGCGCCTCTACTACGCGAACATCGCGACCAACTTCTCCGCCGTCCGCTCCGAGGCCGGGATCAAGGGGCAGGGCGCGATCGCGGTGTCCCACACGGACAACGTGCAGGCCGCGGCCAGCGGGCTCAACAGCGCATGGAGCGATCCCGTTCTGGCCTCCCAGCGCCAGAGCACGACGACGTTCGCCGACAAGGAGGACCTGACGGCCGACAACGCCGCCTCGAGCAGCTACTTCGGCAACGTCTACGTCTGCTTCACGCAGTTTCGTTCGAACAGCGGCGGTGCGGAGCCGATCCAGGTGGCGACGTCGCAGGACGGCGGTCAGACGTTCCCCGTCCAGCGCCAGATCTCACAAGCCGCCAGCAACACACAACAGGCAGGCCGCCAGGGATGTTCGGTCAAGACCGACTCGCACGGCGTTGTCTATGTCGTGTTCGCGGGGACGGACAACAAGGTGCCCGCGCAGTTGCTGTCGCGCTCGTTCGACGGCGGGAAGTCGTTCGACAAGCCGCGGGCGATCTCGTCGGTGACTGACTGCGGTGGGCTCGACGTCGTGGGGCGCGGTGACTTGACGCTCGACGGGCAGGCCGGTGCGCGCAACTCGTCCTTCCCGCTGGCTGACGTCGCCAACGGGGCACCGTCGGGTGTGGGTGCGCCCAACACGATCGCCGCGGGCTGGTGCGATGGGCGCGACGGGCTCGGCAACGAGCATGCCCGCGTCGTACTCTCTAGCAACGGCGGAGCGTCGTTTGCTGCCGCCAACCTGGAGCAGACCGGCGACCGGCCGGGCTACGTGTCGCTCGCGCTGTCGCCGAACGGCAGGGATCTCTATCTGACCTACGACGCGTTCCTTGACCCGTTCCGACAGACGACGGCCGACCCGCGCCGCATGCAAGGAGTGGTCCGGCACGCCGACGTCAGTGGTGCGAGCACGAGCAACGCCGCCACGCTGCATCGTGGCGCGATCGGTGACGTGCGTGGCTCGAGCACGAACTCCTTGACAAACGAGTTTCTCGGCGACTACACCGGAACTGCTGCCACCAACGACTACGGCACGGCGGTGTGGAACGACGTCCGGGACGCGACGGTCTGCCCGGCCATCAACGCATACCGGCAATCGCTGATCGACGGCAGCCCGATCGCCAAGCCGGCGCCGACCACCGCCTGCCTACCGGGCTTCGGCAACTCCGACATCTACGGCACCACGCTCCTCGATCCGACGCCGTAGCGGGCCGCCCCCCGGCAGGCCTGGTCACGTGCTCGACGGCTGACCCGTCTCGACCCCCAGTCCGGCTGGGGGTCGCGGCGGGTCAGTCGAGCTCTGGCTCCTGCCCACCCGCCGGGTCGAGATCGACACCGAGCTCTTTTGCCTCCCGCACGTCGAGCCGGAAGGTGTCGGTGAGACCGATCTCGTCGCCGGTCTCTTCATCGGTGTCGTGCAGGGAGGCGACGGGGTCCTGCTCGGGGTCGCCCGGAGCGCTCTCGTAGAGTCGGCCACCGCCGCTGTCGTCGGGTCCGATGTCGTAGTTTCCGTTGCGAGCCATGGTCGAAGTGTGCCCCTTCACCGGGTTCGGAGGAGAGCTCATCATGCCCCTGCCGTTCAGGGATCGTATGCAGGCCGGTCGCGAGCTTGGCTTGCGGATGGCCGGTCACCCCGGGGTCGAAGACCCGGTCGTGCTCGGTCTACCCCGTGGCGGTGTGCCGGTCGGCGCACAGGTCGCGGCCGCATTGGGCGCGCCGTTCGACGTGTTCGTGGTGCGCAAGCTGGGTGTCCCTGGACAGCCTGAGCTGGCGATGGGCGCGATCGCCGGCGGGGGGATCCGGGTCCTCAATGACGCCCTCGTCCGCCGCCTCGGCCTCTCCGTGGCGGCGATCGACGAGGTGGCCGGGCGCGAGCTGACCGAGCTGGTTCGTCGCGAACGGGAGTACCGGGGGAGCCGGCCCGCCATAGAGCTGGCAGGTCGCACTGTCGTCCTGGTCGACGATGGACTGGCGACCGGGGCGACTATGCGTGCTGCTGTGGCGGCGGCCCGCACCATGGACGCCGGCCGGATCATCGTTGCGGTGCCGGTCGGCGCGCCGACAGGCTGCCGGCTGCTGGCCGGGGTCGCCGACCAGGTGGTGTGCCTGCACACCCCAACCTCGTTCGAGGCGATCGGTGCCTACTACGCCGACTTCAGGCAGACGACAGATGATGAGGTACGGCGCCTGCTGGGCCGGTGACCGCAAGCTGATCCGGGCGCGAGCTGACGGCGTAGCCGTCGGCGACGAGAAGGACCCGGTCGGCCCGCGTCAGCGCATCGGGGTCGTGCGTGACCACGACCACGGCAACCTGTTCTGTCCGCGCGTAGCTGACCAGCTCGTCCATTTGCTCCGCGGCGGCCGCGGCGTCGAGGTGCTCGGCTGGCTCGTCGAGCAGCAGCACCCTGCTGCCGACGAGGAACGCTCGCGCGAGCAGCAACCGTCGGCGCTCGCCGCCGGAGATGGTGCTTGGCTCCAGCGTGGTCGCCAGGCCGGCCCGCAGCCCCTCCAGCCACACCCGCAGGCCTGCGCGCTCCAGCGCCGCCGTCAGCTCCGGGTCCGTTGCGTTCCCCTGTGCCACGAGCAGGTTGTCGCGAAGCGTGGTGGTGAACACGTGCGCGTCTTCGGCGGTCATGGTGACCAGCCGACGAAGCGCGTGCGGCTCGATGGCGCCGAGCGGCGTGCCAGCCAGGGAGACGCTGCCCGCTGCGGGTGTCAGCAGGCCCGCCAGGGTCCGCAGCAGGGTGGACTTGCCACCTCCGCTGGGACCGGTGATTGCCAGGACCTGTCCCGGGACGACCTCCACGGTGACGCCGGTGACCGCAGGCCGGCGTCCTGGCCACGCGCAGGACACGTCGTGCGCGCTCAACGCGCCTGGGTGCAGGTCCGCCTCGACCGCGCCAGAACCGGCCGCCGGCGGGCTGCTCGCCTGCGGTGTCGGGTAGAGCAGTGGTCGCAGCCGCTGGGCAGCGAGGCGGGCTCGCACGATCGCCGCAGCGGC
>JANLPD010000564.1:0-1767 GCA_031367045.1 Frankiales bacterium
GCCAGACCGAGCAACCCGAACGCGACCTTGCGGAACGCGAGCGTCTCGACTGCTTCACCGATGAGGTCCAGGTCAGCGCGGTAGCGGCCGAGCCCCAGCCGTGAAACCAACATCGGCGATCGAGCTCGGTACCAGCGTTGCCAGCTTCCTTGCCGGGTGGACTCGCGACCGGTCGTGGCTTCCTCGTGGCCATGGGCAGCAGTGCTGCCGAGAAGGGCCAACGCGGAGGGCAGGTCCGGGGTGGTCGGAAGTAGCCCGGCGAGCATCAGCGCGGCGCCGCCACCGGTGGCGGCGCCAGCGACGACGACGGCCAGGGCGATCATCGGCTTGCCGCTTCCAGATGGGGAGTCCGTGCGAGAAGTCTCGGCTGTGGGGCGCTCAAGGTGAGGGCCCGCATCCAGGCCAGCGAGCCGACAAACATGCCGGTGACCCCCAAGAGCACCAGTTGTCCCAATGGGGTTCCGTAGGGAGCCAGGTAGGTCCTGTTGAGCGCGCCGAGCGCTACTACGCCGAGCGTGATGAGGGTGACGGCCCGTGCGGTGGCTCGCGGCTTGGCACGCTCGGCCTCGACCCGCCGCCGCATCGCCACATCCTCGGCCACAGAGTCGGCGACAGCCGTGAGAGCTCGCGCCAGACCCGGACCGCGCCTACGGTGACCGAGAATCAGCGACGCGACAACGAGGTCGCCGGTGGCGTCACCGAGGTCCTCGGCGAAAGCGCGCAATGCGGTCTCCGTAGGCCAGCGGGCACCGAGCCGCGCGGCCAGAGCCGTGACCTCAATGCGGATAGCCTCCGGGACTGAACGCAGGCTGGTGCTGATGGCCTGTTCGAGGCCGACACCGACGACGAGGATGTCGCTGAGCCGCCGCGTCCACTCCTCGACGGCCTCGATGCGGGAGATGCCACGGGCGGCAACCCGTGAGGTCGACAACAGAACTGGAAGTCCGACGATGGTGGCCGCGACGATCAGTCCCGCGATCGGCCAGCTGGTAAGCAGCCAGACGAGCAACCCCGTCGTACCCGCCACCGCCCAACGCCACCGCTCCCACGTGCCGTGGGCAGGGTTACGACGCCATTTCAGTGTCCGTGAACGAGCGTCCACCCCCGCGGGCGCAGGGCTGAAGCCCGCGAGGAACGTCAGCGCGCCGCCAGTCACCAGCAGACCGGCGAGTGCGCCCATCAACGCGGCCCTGCTCACCGCGGGTCCCGAATCGCACCGAGCGGCTGATCCCAGGTACCTCCGGGAAGGTCGAGGAAGCCGGAGTTGAAGCCAGCGCGAACCAGCGCCGGCAGGCAAGACGGCGGGTACGCAGGGACCGCTCGGCCGTCAGGACCCGGCGTGAAGACCGCAGTGGTGGTCGGCCGGCCGAACTCCCCGATGCCATCGATTTCCAGGATCTCGGAGATGAAGCGGTGCCTGCGTCCGCCGATGGCCGACTCATCGAGCAGGTTGATGTGCACGATCAGGTCGATCGCGCCAGCCGCCAGCCGGTAGGCGAACGTGTCGGTCATGCCAACCCCGGCAGACAAACACAGCGTCACGATGCGGTCCAGAGCGCGAGCCGCCGAACGCGCGTGCAGGGTGCAGAGGGATCCGTCCCCGGTGCTCATCGCCTCCAGCATGGGCAGGGCCTCGCTGCCCCGGACCTCACCGACGATGATGCGTCGGAGATTCATGCGAAGCGCATCGACGACGAGATCGTTGAGGGTCACCTCACCGGCCCGTCGCCCGGCGACGTCGCGCTCGGAGCTCCCCTCACGCGCCTC
>JANLPD010000585.1:0-4241 GCA_031367045.1 Frankiales bacterium
CCGAAGGACACGTGTTTCAGGCGCATCTTGATGACCACCTTGTCGCCCTCCAGGTCCAGCGCGGTGACCTTGCCGACCTTGACGCCCGCCACCCGGACTTCGTCCTGCGGACGCAGCCCAGCGGCCTCGGCGAACTCCGCCTGGTAGACGTCGCCGCCGCCGATGATCGGCAGCTTGTCGGCGTTGAAGCCGGCGGCGACTATGACCAGGATGAGCGTGATCCCGACCGCGCCGATGATGGTCTTGTTCATCTCACGAAAGGGCTTCATGACGTCGCTCCGGTGTCGAACCGGCACCGCGCAGCGGTGTTCACGGTCTGCGGGATGGGTTGCCGGATGCCGCCCGGGAGCGTGACGGTGCCGTCCACGCCGCACAGGTAGAAGTTGAACCAGGACCCGTACGTCGCTGTGCCGATGATGCGGTTGAGCTTGTCCGGCAGGCGCGAGAGGACCCCGTCAAGCGTCGACTTGTTGGCGTTGAGGGTCGTGGCGAGGTCCTTCACCTGCGCGATGTCGGAACGCAGGGGCGCCCGGACCTCGCCCAGCAGCGAGGCCGTCGCCGAGGCAAGGGCGTCGATGCCGACCAGGGAGCCGCCGATGGCCTTGCGGTCCTGGGCAAACCCGGCCGACAGGTTCTTGAGCTTGACGACCAGGTCGGAGAGCTGGCTGCTCCGGTCGTCCAGCGTGCCCAGCACTGTCGTGAGGTTGGTGATCACCCGACCGATGACGGCGTCCTTGTCGGCGAGCGTGTTGGTCAGCGAGGCGGTCTTGGCCAGCAGCGACTCGATCGTGCCGCCTTCTCCCTGCAGGGTCTGGATGAGCTCGAACGCCACCTGGTTGATCGAGGGGGCGTCGAGCGCCTGGAACAGCGGCCGGAAGCCGTTGAACAGGATGGTCAGGTCCAGCGCGTCCTGGGTCTGCGCCTTGGGGATGAGGCCGCCCGGCTTGAGCAGCTCGGCGCTGCCTGGACCCTCGACGACGGCGAGGTAGCGCTCGCCCACCAGGTTGCGGTAGCGGAGCTGGAGGTGGGCACTGCGGGCGATCTGCTGGCCGTCGTTGAGGGTGAAGGAGACCTCAGCGAGCTTGTTCGTGCGCTGATCGCCGCGCACGATCTTCATGCCGTCGACCTGACCGACCTTGACGCCCGAGATGCGGACGTCGTTGCCTGGCAGCAGCCCGGTGACGTCGCCGAAGACGGCGCGATAGCTCTGTTTCCCGCCAAACGACAGGTTGCCGATCGTGCCGGCAAGAAACAGGGTGAGCACTGTGGTGACCACCATGAAGATGATCAGCTTCAGGCCCGCGGTGGAGGTCTTCACGCGAGCCCCACCACCGTTCCGCGCGCCAGCGGGCCGAACAGCAGCGTGACGAGGTCGGGCACCTCGTCGACCGGTAGCCCCATCACCGGCGCCGCTACCGCGGCGAGCAGGCGGCGCTCGCCGTCCGGACCAGACAGGGCGAGAGCAGGATTGGCAGCGAGGGCCGCCGACGGGCCGTTCCCACCGGTGCCTGCGCGCTGTGCGTCGCGGTAGCCGTCCTGGTACTCGATGTCGGGTGCCGGGACGGCCGGGTTGGCCAGCCCGTAGCAGCGGGGGCCACGGTCGTCGAGGAACTTCGGCTCGTCCCCGGGCACGTAGGCGCCGTTGTCCTTGGTCACCTCGAGGGTGATGTGCAGGCCCGGCTGGCCGCGCCCGAAGGAACGCTCCACGATCGGGTTGAACCGCTCCAGGCCTTTGGCGAGGCAAGGGAACTCGGGGGCGTACCGGCCGTAGACCTGAAGCGGGGGCAGGCTGTCCCGGGCCAGCGTGACCAGGCGCGTCTCGTTGTCCTGCAGCAAGGTCCCGAGGCTGTCGCTGACGCCGATGGTGCTCTTGAGGAACGCGTCGAGCTGGCCTTTCTGGTCGACCAGCGATCGGCTGGAGAACGACAGATTGTCAAGGACCGCGAGCACGTCGGGCCGGGCCGCTTCGAGGGTGTTGGTGAGGTCCGCCAGGCCCTTGAAGTCCTGCTGCAACGTCGGCAGCTGGGGGTTGAGCTGCTTGAGGTAGTCATCGACCAGGACGAGGTTCGCGCCGAGGCGGTCACCGCGGTCGCGCAGCGCCGAGGACAGCGCATTGAGCGTGAGTGAGACCTGCACGGGCTTCAGCGTCTTGAGAAGCGGCAGCAGGTTGTCGATGACTTTGGCCGTCTCGCGGGCAGTCTCCGAGCGGTCCTGGGAGATGACGTCGCCGCCGGACAGGTGGTCCGCGGACGGGTCAGGGGGCAGGACGAGGGCGACGAACTTCTCACCGAACAGCGTCTTGGGCAGCAGCTGCGCCCGAACGTTCTTCGGGATAAGCCTGACCTTCCCGGGGTCCAGGGACAGGGTGATGACGGCCCCGTCTCCGGTGGAGGTGATCGACCGCGCCTCGCCGACGATCAGGCCGCGCAGCTTGACGTCCGTCGGCGCCGACAGCTGGTTACCGGCCCGGTCAGCCCGCAGGGTCACCTCGACCGTGGGCGTGAACGCTTTCTGGTACAGCGCGACCGTGAGCCCCACCAGCGCTGCGATCACGACGAGGAAGGCCACGCCGGAGAGACGGAGCCGGATCAGTCCGCTCAGGCTGGCGGGACGGTTGGCGGTCATCAGCCGGCGATCCGCACCGTGGTGGTCGCGCCCCAGATGCCGAGGCTGAGGAAGAAGTCGACGATGTTGATCGCAACGATGGCGGTGCGGACGGCGCGGCCCACGGCGACGCCGACGCCGGCCGGGCCACCGCTGGCGTAGTAGCCGTAGTAGCAGTGGATCAGGATGATGATCTCGGCGAAGACGAGCACCTTGACGAAGCTGTACAGCACATCGACCGGCGGCAGGTACTGGGTGAAGTACTGGTCGTAGGTCCCGGTCGACTGGCCGTAGAAACCGGTGGTGATGACCCGGGCGGCGAAGTACGACGACAGCAGACCGATCACGTAGAGCGGCGTGACGGCGATGAAGCCGGCGATCATCCGGGTCGTCACGAGGAACGGCAGCGACGGGATGCCCATGACCTCGAGCGCGTCGATCTCCTCGGAGATGCGCATGGCACCGAGCTGGGCGGTGAAGCCGCAGCCGACCGTCGCGCTGAGGGCAAGGCCGGCCACGAGCGGCGCAATCTCGCGGGTGTTGAAGTAGGCCGAGATGAAGGCGGTGAAGTTCGCCACACCGAGCTGGTTGAGCGCGGCATAGCCCTGCAGGCCGACCTCGGTGCCGGTGAAGAACGTCAGGAAGGCGATGACGCCTACGGTCCCGCCGACGACCGCGAGCGCTCCCGTGCCGAGAGAGACCTCGGCGAGCAGCCGGATGACCTCCTTCTTGTAGCGGAACAGGACGCGGTAGGTCCACCCGAGCGAACGGGCGTAGAACGACAGCTGGGTACCGAGGTCGTCCAGCGCCGCCAGCGGCCGGGCGCCGAGCGACCTGAGCGCGCGGAGCGGGCGCTCGAGCAGGGGAGGTGTGGGCGTGCTGACCGCCATCTCAGCCACCCTTCTGCGGGATGATCTGGAAGTAGACGGCCGTGATGATGAAGTTGGTCAAAAACAGCAGCATGAAGCTGATGACCACGCTCTGGTTGACGGCGTCGCCCACACCCTTCGGACCACCCTTGGCGTTGAGCCCCTTGTAAGCAGCGACAAGCGCGGCGATGAGGCCGAACACGACGGCCTTGAGCTCCCCGACGACGAGGTCGGGGAGCTGAGCCAGCGCGGTGAACGACGCGAGATAGGCACCAGGGGTGCCGCCCTGCAGGATCACGTTGAAGAAGTAGCCGCCGATGACGCCCACCACGGACACCAGTCCGTTGAGGAACAGCCCGACGGTCATCGTGGCCAGCACGCGGGGAACGACCAGCCGGGCGATCGGGCTGACGCCGAGGACCTCCATGGCGTCGATCTCGTCGCGGATCTTGCGCGAGCCGAGGTCGGCGCAGATCGCGGAGCCACCCGCGCCCGCGATGAGCAGGGCCGTGACGATGGGGCTCGCCTCGCGAACCACACCCAGGACAGCGACGGCACCGGTGAAGCTCTGGGCGCCGATCTGCTTGGTGAGGTTGCCGACCTGCAGTGCGAGCACCGCGCCGAAGGGGATCGAGACGAGCGCGGTCGGCAAGATGGTGACGCTGGCGATGAACCAGGCCTGCTGGACGTACTCCGCAAACTGGAACGGGCGCTTGAACAACCCGCGCATCACGTCCAACGAGAACGCGAAGAACTCTCCCGCGCCTC
>JANLPD010000633.1:0-2003 GCA_031367045.1 Frankiales bacterium
CTTCTGGCTGTCGCGCTCGACGTGGATAGTGGCGAACACGTCCAGCAGGGGCTTTTCGGCCGGCCGGCCCTCGCGTGGCAGCATCTCCTCGATGGTGACGGCGATGGAGTGCGGCAACTCGTCCCGGACGCCCTCCAGGGCTGCCTCGCGAATCATCTCGGCCGCCAGGACCTGCTCCGGCTCGTCGGTGAGGTCCCCGTCCGGGTAGAGGGCGGGTCCTTCGGGCAGCCGACCGACCAGCAGGTCCGCCAGCAGAGCGACCTGGAAACCGTCGACAGCACTGGTCGGGACGACGTCGGCCCAGTCGGCCAGGGCGCTGACGGCGAGCAGCTGTTCACCGATGCGGTCCTTGCTGACCAGGTCGGTCTTGGTGACGACGGCCACGACCGGGGTCTTCAGGGGCGCCAGCTCGGCAGCGATGAAGCGGTCGCCCGGACCGATCTTGTCGTCGGCCGTGACGCAGAAGCAGATGACGTCGACCCCGGAGTAGGTCTCCCGGACGAGCGCATTGAGCCGCTCACCCAGCAGCGTGCGGGGTTTGTGCAGGCCCGGGGTGTCCACGAGCACCAGCTGCGCGTCGGGGCGGTGCACGATCCCCCGCACGGCGTGACGGGTCGTCTGCGGCCGGCTGGACGTGATGGCCACCTTCTGGCCGATGATGGCATTCGTCAGGGTGGACTTACCGGCATTGGGCCGCCCGACGAAGCAGGCGAAGCCCGAGCGGAAGCCGGTCACGGGTGCAGTGTGCTCCTCAGGAGGACAGCACGGCGTGCACGGTGCCGTCAGGGCGAGCGACGAGCAGCGGGGTGCCCACGCCGAACTCGCGGAGCACCGCCAGGTCGGCTGCGGACACGAGCGACTGCGTGACCAGCGCCGCAGCCTCGAAGGCCCGGGCCCCGGAGGACGCAGCAGCAGCGACGGCTGCACGCAGCGCTGTCGTGGTCAGGGTGGGGTCGGCGTTCTCCACTGTGGCGGCGGCATAGGTGCGTCCCTGGACGTCGCGGACGGCGGCGCCCTCGGTGAGCCCGGAGTGGGGGGCGTGCGCCCGCAGCCGGGCTCCCCGGGCGAGGGTCACGATCTTCGCGTCCTGTTCATCGAGCTCGGGACCGCTGATGCGGCTTCCTCTCCTAGGGACGAGGCCAGGTGGACAGCCACGTAGCCGATGCGCAAAGACTAGCCGTCGGGCCGGCTCAGTCGGCTTCGTCACTCGGGCTCTCGATCCTTCGGACGAGCACCGTCCCGATGCGGTTGCGCCGGCCCTTGGTCGACTCCGCGACCAGCACCAGCCCATTGATCTCGACCGTCGCACCGGGGATGGGCACCCGCCCGAGGACGCTCCCCATCAGCCCGCCGACGCTGTCCACGTCGTCGTGCGGGAGGTCTACTCCGTACAGATCCTCGAGGTCCTCGATCGGGAGCCGGGCCGTGACCCGGATGGTGCCCTCGTCGACCTGCTCCACCGGCGGCGCCTCGCGGTCGTACTCGTCGGTGATCTCCCCGACGACCTCCTCGACGATGTCCTCGAGGGTGACGAGCCCGGCGGTGCCGCCGTACTCATCGACCACGATCGCGATGTGGCCGAGGCTGACCTGCATCTCCTTCAGGAGCTGGTCGACCGGCTTGCTCTCGGGCACAAAGACCGGGTCGCGCATGACGTCCTCGACCTTCTGCGCGCCACCGCCGTCGGCGCGCTCCTTCTTGACGAGGTCCCGTAGGTAGGCGACGCCGAGCACGTCGTCGGTGTTGGCGCCGACGACGGGCACCCGGCTGAAACCGCTGCGCAGCAGCAGGTTGAGCGCTTGCTTGACCGTCTTGCCGCGCTCGATGACGACGATGTCGGTCCGCGGCACCATCACCTCCCGCACGATCGTGTCGCCGAGCTCAAAGACCGACTCGATCATGTCCCGCTCCGAGCGCTCGACGACGCCGCGCTCCTGGGCGAGCTCCACCAGATCGCGCAGCTCGGCCTCGGAGGCGAACGGCCCCTCGCGAAAGCCCTTGCC
>JANLPD010000639.1:0-3522 GCA_031367045.1 Frankiales bacterium
CGGTTTACCGCGCGTGCGTCACACTCGCGATCATGGCGTTCAACACCAAGCTGCTTGCCGACAACGAGCGCATCGTTCTGGACCTGCGCCCCCACTGGAAGGCGCTGATCGTGCCGGTGCTTGTCCTGCTTGTCGTCTGCGGGGCTGGCGGCTACGCGATCGCGACGTTCGACCAGCCGCTGGTCCGCTATCTGGTCCTGGCGCTCGGGGTGGTGCTGGTCGTGCTGTTCTCGGTCGTGCCGTTCCTGAGGTGGCGGACGACCCACTTCGTCGTGACCGACCGCAGGGTGCTGGTGCGCACCGGTGTGCTTGCGCGCAGCGGTCGCGACGTGCCGCTTTCGCGGATCAACGACATCACGTTCAGCCACTCGCTGCTCGAGCGCGTCCTGGGCACCGGGACGCTGGTGATCGAGTCAGCCGGCGAGCGCGGCCAAGTGGTTCTTGCCGACGTGCCCAATGTGGAGCAGGTGCAGCGCAAGGTCTACGACCTCGTCGAGGACACCGATGAGCGCCTGCGCGCCGGCCAGCGTTCGACCGGACCCGATGGCGGGTAGGGCCCGGCGGCTAGGAGTCCGGCCGGACCAGCTCGCCGTTCACGACCCGCTCCGGGTCGAACGGTGGCCAGTCCCCCTGCGGCGGCCGGATCCGCTCGTAGGCGCGCCGCTGGGCGGTGGCGCCCGCCAGCTCCCCGGGGCCTCCGGCGTTGACGCCGAGGCAGGTGAGCATGGCGACCAGCCCGGCGCCCATGCACAGCAGCCCCGCGAAGGTGCCCTCGCGCAGGAGCAACGCGGACAGCACGAACGTGAGCGCCGCCCCGCCGCGCACGGCGAGGTAGACGACGTGTCGCGGGTTCCTGGCGCGCTTGTTGCCCACGTGCCGAAAGTACGCCGGTCCGGCCGTTCCGGCGAGCCGTCGGACGGATCCTGTTCTGGCCGGGTTTCGGGGTGACAGCGCAGGAGCG
Source organism: Frankiales bacterium (assembly GCA_031367045.1). GTDB lineage: Bacteria > Actinomycetota > Actinomycetes > Mycobacteriales > SCTD01 > JANLPD01. Next base: position 962 of record JANLPD010000639.1, read on the forward strand.
GCTCGAGACCGCGCTGCTGGGCGCTCCCGTGGTCCTGACCCGCGAGCAGGTGAGCCAGCAGGCCGGCCTGCCGGTCGAGGAGGCGCACGCGATCTGGAGCGCACTCGGTTTTCCGGAGGTCCCGGCCGGCCAGCTGGCGTTCACCGAGCGCGACGCCGAGGCCCTGCGGACCGTCGTGGGGCTGCGCGCCGATGGTGTCATTGAGCCGGACACCCTGCTTGTCCTCGCCAGGGCGATGGGCCAGGGGCTGTCCCGGCTGGCCGAAGCCCAGGTCGACGTGCTGCGCGGCCAGGCGGCCGGGCTGTCCCTCGACGAGGTGGTGGAGTCGGCGACGGCCGCCGCCGAAGAGGTGCTGCCCCAGCTCGAGCTGCTCGTCGTGCACGTGTGGCGGCGGCAGTTCGCCGCCGCGACCGCGCGGACCCTGGCGGCTCTGCAGACCGTCGGGCTGCCGGTGATGGTCGTCGGTTTCGTCGATCTCGTCGGCTGGACCCGCACCAGTCGGGACCGCGACGCCGCCGACCTCGTGCGGCTGCTCGAGCGGTTCGAGGCCGAGACCGCCCTCCGGGTCACTGCCGCTGGCGGTCGGGTCGTGAAGACGATCGGTGACGAGGTCATGTTCGTCGCTGACAGCATCGCCGGCGCGGCCGAGGTTGCGCTGGCCACCGTCGAGGCGCACGCCGCTGATGAGCAGTTGCCGGAGGTCCGGGCGGGGCTCGCCCTGGGTCCGGTGATCTCCCGGTTGGGGGACGTGTTCGGCGAGCCGGTCAACCTCGCAAGTCGGCTGACGTCCGAAGCCCGCCCGGGCAGTGTGCTTGTCGATCGACAGGCGGCCGAGTCGCTCGAGGGCGATCCGGCGTACTCCCTGCAAACGCTCAAGCACCGCCGCGTCCAGGGCTATGGCGCACTGCGACCAGCGCTGCTGCGCCGGGCTAGCGTCTAGCCCATGGGCGAGTTTCCCGAGCGGATCAGTTTGCGCGAAGTGGGTCCTCGCGACGGGCTGCAGAACGAGGCGCCGGTGCCGACCTCCGCCAAGGTCGAGCTGATAGATGCCTTGTCCCGCACCGGAGTCAGCCGCATCGAGGCCGTCTCGTTCGTGCATCCCAAGGCCATCCCGTCGATGGCTGACGCCGCCGAGGTGTGGGCGGCCGTCGACAAGTCCGACGCGGTGCGCTACTCCGCCCTGGTGCCCAACCTGCGCGGCGCGCAGCGGGCGCTGGACGCGGGGTTCCGCGAGATCGAGGTCGTCGTCAGCGCCTCGCAGACGCACAACCGCAAGAACGTCAACCGTTCGACCGAGGAGTCGCTCGACGAGATTTCCGTGCTGCTGCAGCGCGCCCATGAGGCGGGTGCGACCTGCCAGGTCATCGTGTCGACCGCGTTCGGTTGCCCGTACGAGGGCGATGTGCCGGTGCAGCGCGTCCTCGACGTTGCCGGCCGTGCGCTGGCCGACGGCGCGGACGGCATCTCCTACGGCGACACGACCGGCATGGCTACGCCGGGGCGGGTCACCGCGCTGGTCGGGGAGACGCGGATGCAGTTCGCCGACGTGGGGCTGAACCTGCATTTCCACAACACCAGGGGCGCCGGGCTGGCCAACGTGCTCGCCGCGCTGCAGCTCGGCGTCGTCGACTACGACGCGTCCGTCGGCGGACTGGGTGGCTGTCCGTACGCCCCGGGGGCCACCGGCAACGTGTGCACGGAGGACCTGGTCCACATGGTCGAGGACATGGGCATCGCCACCGGCATCGATCTCGACGCGCTGCTCGACGCGGCCCGCGAGGCCGAGCGCCTCGTCGGGCGCACCTTGCCGAGCCAGGTGCTGCGGGCCGGGCCGCGCGACCGCCTCGTCGTACCGTAGGAGTCCTGGCGGCTAGCGTTACAGGCCCGAGACCTGGAGGACCTGTGTCGTTGCTCGATCTGCCCGTGGAGACGCTGTCCGGCGAGAGCACCACCCTGGGCGCGCTGACCGGCGGCAAGGCCGCGCTCGTTGTCAACGTGGCGTCCAAGTGCGGCTTGACGCCGCAGTACACCGCACTCGAGGCGCTGCACGCCGCGGGCGCGGTGACGGTCGTGGGGGTCCCGTGCAACCAGTTCAAGGGGCAGGAGCCCGGCAGCGCGCAGGAGATCGCGCAGTTTTGCAGCGCAACCTACGGCGTGACGTTCCCGATGCTGGTGAAGACCGAGGTCAACGGCCCTGGCCGATCGCCGCTGTTCGACCTGCTGACCGCTGTCGAGGACAACGAGGGCACTGCTGGTGACGTGACGTGGAACTTCGAGAAGTGGCTGCTGGGCGCCGACGGGAAGGTGCGGGCCCGGTTCCGCCCGCAGGTCGTCCCGGACGACCCAATGCTGCTCGCGGCCGTGCAGGACCTGGTCGCCTCCTCGGGTAACGGATCGTGAGGGCTGAGGGCGCGTAGGGCAGGTGGCTCAGGGAGCGAGCGCGCTCTGCAGGACCTGCGCGGCGGCGCCGCGGTCGCCCGTGACAACCACCCGGGGGTCGTCGAGGGGGACGCGGTGCCAGAGCAGCAGGAGCAGGACCTCCGCGGTGGCCGCCACCTCGG
>JANLPD010000641.1:0-1677 GCA_031367045.1 Frankiales bacterium
GTGAAGTTCCCCCGTCTTGACGGACACCCCAGACTGGCCACCAGGCCAGGAAGGGAGTGTCCCGAGTGGGACGTCCATCGAAGTACAGCGAAGAGTTTCGGGCCGACGCGGTTGCGCTGGTCTGGACGACGGAGATCACCATCGCGCAGGCCGGTCGTGATCTTGGGGTCAACCCCGAGACGCTGCGTAATTGGGTGAAGCAGGCCAAGATCGACCGGGGTGAGGGTCCGGCGGGGGCGTTGACGACCGCCGAGCGCGAGGAGTTCACCAAGCTCCGCCGCCGGGTCGTGGAGCTCGAGCAAGAGCGGTCGATCTTGTTAAAAGCCACGGTCTTCTTCGCGAAGGAAACAACCCGGTGAACCTCTTTCGGTTCATCGACGCGGAGAAGACGAACCATCCGGTGCGGATGATGTGCCGGCTGCTGAAGGTCTCACCGTCGGGTTTCTACGACTGGCAGGGCCGTGAGCCGTCCGCGCGGGCGGTGGCCAACATGGCGTTGACCGCGCAGATCCGGCAGATCCACGCGGACTCCAAGAAGGCCTACGGTTCGCCGCGGGTGCACGCCGAGCTCGTCCTTGCCCTCGGCATGACGGTGGGCAAGAAGCGCGTCGCAGCGCTCATGCAGACCGCTGATCTGGTCGGCGCACACCGCCGTAAACGCCGGGGCATGACAAGAAGGCTCCGCCGGCGCCGGACCTGATCGGCCGGGGCTTCACCGCGGTGATGCCCGGGATCAAGATGGTCGGCGACAACACCTGCCTGCCCACCAAGCAGGGCTGGCTGTACTTGGCGAGCGTACTGGACCCGTGTACCCGCAAGCTGCTCGGCTACGCGATGGCTGAACACATGCGGGCCGAGCTCGTCGTCGACGCCATCACGATGGCCGCGACCCACAACGACCTCGCGGGTGGTGCGATCTTCCACTCCGATTATGCCGAGGTTCTCGTTAAGCCGAGGGATCGCGTCTTGGCCTGTGTGGGCGGGGGTTCTTGACGGATTCCTCGGCTTAACGATCCGGGTTATCGGAGGCTGTAGAGGGCCTGGAGCTTGTCCTCGGTGAGCCGTTGCGCTGGTGGGTTGATCGCCGGGGTGGCCGCGTTGACGGCCTCGCGCATCATGTCCACGGTGGCGAAGGCGTAGAAGGCGGCAGTGGTCGAGACGTTCTCGTGGCCGAGCAGTCGCATGATGATCGGCAGCGGGATCCCTTGCTGGTAGAGGTCCATAGCCTTGGTCTTGCGCAGCATGTGGCAGTGAACGCGCGCGGGCACCGAAGGGCAGCTGATGCGCGCGGTCGCGGCGGCATTGTTGAGCACGGCCGCCACGGTGTCAGATGACAGCCGCGTCGGTAGGCCGTGATGGGGGCTGTAGAAGACCGGCCGTGCCGCTGGGAGGTGGGTCAGGTTCGGGTGGAACTCGGCGAGGTAGACGCGAAGGTGTTCGATCGTCCTGCCGGTCAGGGGAACGATGCGGGTCTTGTCGCCTTTGCCGGTCAGCCGGACGTGTCCAGGTTGGTCAAGGCAGAGGTCCTGCAGTCTCAGGCTGGTGATCTCACCGACGCGGGCTGCGGTGTCGTAGAGCAAGATCAGCAGCATCCGATTCCGGCGGGACTTCGCGGTGCGGCCGGGGTAGGCGGCGAGCACGGCTCGGGTCTGCGGTTCGGTGAGGTACTCGATCGGC
>JANLPD010000664.1:0-6300 GCA_031367045.1 Frankiales bacterium
GCCCGACCCGACGTTGGTCAGGATCATGCCGACCCCGCCGGCCCGCTTGACCTCGAAGCTCTTGTCGACCCGTGCGTTGCCGCCGCGGTCGCACTGCACGACCTTGCCGACTGCCTTGGCCGGGTCGAGCGTGCCGGTGAAGCACAGGGCGGCATCGTGATCGCTCGCGGTCGGCAGCTTCACCGCCAACGACGTGACCAGGGGCGTCTGCTTCGCCAGCCCCGGGGTGATCGACGCCCCGACGTACGACGCGCCGTTGCCAAGCGCGACAGCCTGCTCCGAGATCCGGAAGGTGCTCGCGGCGACGGTGGTGAGCCACGGGCTCGGGTGGTCCAGCGTGCTGGCGCCCGGACCACTGTTGCCGGCTGAGTTCGCCACGAAGATGCCGGCGTTGGCAGCTCGGCGGTAGGCCTGCTCGACGGAGTCGAGCGGGCTGGACTCGCTGCTGCCGCCGACCGAGTAGTTCAAGACGTCCACGCCGTCAGCGACCGCGTCATCGATTGCCGCGATCGAGTCGCCGTTGAAGCAGCCCGCACTCGCCCCGGGCTTGGCCTGCCAGCAGACCTTGTACATCGCGACGTCGGCCCCCGGCGCCATGCCGGACGCGGTACCCATCGGCTGACCGTCGACCACCACGTTGGGCACCCGGTTGCCGGCGGCCGTCGACGAGGTGTGCGTGCCGTGGCCACCACCGTCGCGTGGGGAGAGATAGTCCTGCTTGCTGATGTTCTGCTTGCCGAAGCCGTCGACGTAGTAGCGGGCCCCGATCAGCTTGTCGTTGCAGTCCTGGGAGCTGAACTGCTCACCCTGCACGCACGCGCCGAACCACTTCCCGCGCAGGCCAGTGGCCTCGACGGGCTGCCCGGCCTGGTCGCGCTTGAGCTCGGACCCGGCGAAGGAAGCGCTCTCCGGCCAGATGCCCGAGTCGATCACGCCGACGATGACGCCCTTGCCCGCGGTGGTGTTACCCCCGAGCTGCGACCACAGGCCACCCGGCTTGGACAGCCCCAGAAATTCCGGCGAGTACGTCGTGTCGAGGGTCCGCAGTGCGTCCTTCTCCAGCCGCAGGACCCCCGCGGTGGCGGCGAGGGTGCTGGCCTGACTTGCGGTCAGCTCAGTGAGCACGCCATCGGTGGCCACCGAGTAGTCGTAGAGCTTGCTGGCCCCGACCTTTGCCAGCGCGCTGTCGTGCTGGCCCGCGAGGCGGGCGCGGTAGCGGACCACCTCGGCGCGGGTCGGGTTCACCTTCTGACCAGGCTCAGGTCGGGTGCGCGGGTAGCCCGGGATGGTTCCCTCGTAGGTCGCCGCCGGCTCATCGGTGAAGGTCACGATGTAGCGGCCGGCGGTGAGCGCCTCGCCGTTCGTCGCGCCCAGGGTGCTGGGCGCCGCGCTCGCTGTTCCGATGCTGGTGGTGGCCAGACCGGCGCAGGCGAGCACGAGCACGGCGGCGGCGGAGGTCGTCCGACGAAACCGGCTCGGGACAGGATGGGGTGCGTACACAGGTGTTCCTCTCAGGTGAATTTCCGGCGCACGCCAGGTACGAAGGCGTGTCGTCACCCTGAGTGCCTCGGGACCCCGGGGTCAAGCGTCGACAGGGCTCTCTAGCCTCACCGCGAGGGTATTAGAGGCTTTTCGTCCGTTTTGGATCAGCCATTTTGGGATGGTTGCCCTGTTTCGTCAGGCCAGTGCCGGCTGGCCTGGCTCAGCCGGTGCGCTCGAGCTCCTCGTTGCCGCGCAGGTGCCCGCGGGCGGCGCCCGGTCGTCGCAGATCGCCGCCTCGACACCTACCGCGGCGAGCCACCGCAACTCCCTGGGTCGGTCGACCGTCCACCCGGTCACGGCCAGCCCGAGCCGTTGGGCCTGCGCGATCAGGTGCGGTCGCGCGAGCAGCGACAGGACATGCACGTGCGCCTCCGCGTGACCACCTTGCACCGCCCGCCTCAGGGCCACGGCAAGGGGTACGCCGGGCCGGCTGAGCAGCGCGGTCCGGACCGGCAGGCGGGCTTCGCGCACCTGCCGCAACCGCGGTCGGTCGAAGGAGGAGACCACCACGTCCCCTGGCACGTCACGGGCGAGCCGGCGGATCACGGCAGCGGCGGTCGCCGACGCGCTGGCGTCCGGCCGGGGCGAGATCTTCATCTCGACGACAAGGCGTCCCCGGTCGCTAACCAGGTCGACGACCTCGTCCAGGGTCGGCAGCGGGTGCCCCGAGGCGCGCACCCCCGCCATCTCCGCGGCGGTCATCGACGACACATCGCGAGACAGCCCGGCGGTGCGGCGCAGGCTTGCGTCGTGTGAGCACACGAGCACCCCGTCGGCGGTGAGCCGGACGTCGACCTCGACGCCGTCAGCGCCCAGGTGCAGCGCCCGGTCCACAGCGGCGAGGGTGTTCTCCGGGTGGAAGCGGTCCGCAGCACCACGATGTCCGAGAAGCAGCACGCACCGAGGATCTCTGGGCAACGAGACCGGACGCCGCCCTTGACGTTTCCGTGGCGTAAACGCACGAAATACAGTGCGCACTCTCGGGCTTGTCCGGGGTCCACGGCGGTTCGCCCTTGTGCAAAGGTCCACCGCTGCCACACAGGCCGGTTCGGGCCCCACTACAACCGCGAACCTGCAGGTCACAGCGGAGGGCGAGGGATTCGAACCCTCGAGGAGCTTGCACCCCTAGCGGTTTTCAAGACCGCCGCCATCGGCCTCTAGGCGAGCCCTCCCGGCGGCCGAAGAGTAGCGAAGCTGTAAGCCAGCCGCGGCGAGACGATGGGGCGCGCCCACGCACCCGGCGACGGAACGGGCCCGCGACTGCAGCCCGCTCCACCAGTGCCTGCGCAGGCTGCACGGTGGTCACTGCCGTGGCATGGTGCGCGCATGGCCGGCGACGTCACCTGGTCCGGCTCCATGCCGGAGATCTACGACCGCGAACTCGGGCCGGCGTTGTTCGCGCCGTACGCCGAAGACCTCGCCAGGCGAGCGGCCGCACTGGCTCCGCAGCGGATCCTCGAGCTCGCCGCCGGCACGGGCATCGCCACCGCCGCCCTCGTGCGAGCCCTGCCGGCCGCCTCGATCCTCGCCACCGACCTGAACGAAGCCATGGTGTCCTGGGCCGCCCCCCGCATTCACGGCGCGACGTGGGAGACGGCGGATGCGCTCTCCCTCGACCTCCCGGACGCGTCATTCGACCTGGTCGTGTGTCAGTTCGGCGTGATGTTCTTCCCGGACAAGGCAATGGCGTTCCGCGAGGCGGCTCGGGTGCTGGCGCCGAAGGGGACCGTGCTGTTCACAGTGTGGGACACCGTCGAAACATCAGGATTTCCCGCAGCGCTGGGCGCCAGCCTGGCCGCTGTTCTGCCCGACGACCCGCCCACGTTCGTCGTCCGGGTGCCCCATGGCTACGCCGACCCTGACCAGATCGCGGCTGACGTCGCCAGCGGTGGCCTGCAGGTGCTGACCGTGGAACGCCTCGTGCTACGCGGATCGGCCCGCTCCGCCAGGGGTCTGGCGGAGGGGTTCTGCCTCGGCACACCGCTGCGGTTTGCCCTCGAGGAGCGTGGCTCGCTCAAGGCCCTCACAGACGCCATCGCGGAGCAGCTGCTGAGCCGACTCGGAACCGGGCAACTCGAAGGTGACCTCGCCGCGTTCGTGGTTACCGCGACGGCCGCCTGACGCCACGGTTCGAGACCACCACCAGATCAGCTGGTGTGGTGCACCTCCTGCAGGCCGTACACCGGGGTTGGGAGGCCCTCGAGCCGCGCCTTGAGTTGCAGCGCGAGGTAGAGCGAATAGTGGCGCGACTGGTGCAGGTTGCCGCCGTGGAACCACAACCCCTCCTGCTGGGTCGGCTTCCACATGTTGCGCTGCTCGCCTTCCCACGGGCCGGGGTCCTTGATGGTGTCCGACCCGAGACCCCACACCTTGCCGACCTTGTCGGCGACTTCCCGGCTGATCAGGTCGGCGGCCCAGCCGTTCATCGAGCCGTAGCCGGTGGCGTAGACGACAAGATCGGCGGCGAGCTCGGTGCCGTCCTCGAGCACGACCGACGTCTTGGTCAACTCGCGCACCGCACCGTGGGCGAGCTTCACCGATCCGTCGGCGACGAGCTCAGCGGCCCCAACGTCGATGTAGTAGCCGGAGCCCCGGCGTAGATACTTCATGAACAACCCTGAGTCATCCTCGCCATAGTCGAGCTGGAAGCCAACCTTCTCCAGCCGCGCATAGAAGTCGGCGTCGCGCTCGCGGATCGCGTCGTACACGGGGATCTGGAACTCATGCATGATCCGGTACGGCAGCGACGCAAAGGTCATGTCGGCCTTGTTCGTCGTCATCCCGGCCGCGAGGGCCCGCTCGGAGTACAGGTCGCCCAGACCGATCTCCATCAGCGAGTCGGACTTCACGATGTGCGTTGATGAACGCTGCACCATCGTGACGTCCGCGCCGGCCTCCCACAGAGCCGCGCAGATGTCGTGCGCGGAGTTGTTCGAGCCGATCACGACAGTCTTCTTGCCCCGGTAGGCATCCGGGCCGGCATGCTGCGAGGAGTGGTGCTGCTCGCCGGCGAAGATGTCCTGCCCGGGAATGGTCGGGACGTTCGGCTTGCCGGAGACACCGGTCGCGAGCACCAGCTGCGTCGGCCGCAGCACGAGCTGTTCGCCGGCCCGCTCGACGACGACCTCCCACTGGCCGGCGGCTTCGTCGTACGTCGCACTGGTGCACGTCGTGCCGCCCCAGTAGTTGACCTCCATGACGTTGGTGTACATCTCGAGCCAGTCGCCGATCTTGTCCTTCGGCGAGAACACCGGCCAGTTCTTCGGGAAGTCCAGGTACGGCAGGTGGTCGTACCACACCGGGTCGTGCAGGCAGAGCGACTTGTAACGCTTGCGCCAGGAGTCGCCGGCCCGCTCGTTGCGCTCGATCACGACGTGCGGGACGCCGAGTTGCCGCAGCCGCGCGCCGAGCGCAATGCCGCCCTGCCCGCCGCCGACGACGACCACGTACGGCTGACGCGTGCGCCCAAGCTCGGCCGCCTCAGCCTCGCGCGCCTCGAGCCACGTGACGCGGTCGGGGTTCGCACCGTGCTCGGCGCCCATCGGACGGCGCTCGCTCATCGGCTCCTCATGGCCCGTCAGCTCGGACAGCGAGGTGAGTAACGTCCAAGCCCCCTCGTCATTGAGCCGCAGATGACCACGGCCCCGACCGACGGCGGTCTCGAACGCGATCCATGCCGAGATCACGCCGCCCGCCTCCTCGGGCGGTTCGGTAGCGACGAACCCACGCGGGTCGGTGCTGTCGAGGGTTGCGCGGAGCAGGTCGGCAACCCCATCCCGGCCCTCGACCGTCTTGAGGTTCCAGGTGAACGAGACGAGATCACGCCAGAAGCTGGTGGTGGCGAACATGCCGGCCGCCCGCTCGACATCGCGTGCGACAAGCGCGCTCTCGAAGTCCGCCAGCCACGTGGCGACGCGGGTCGCGGCCGCGTCGGGCTCCGCCGTCTGGGGCTGGTCCAGCGTCTGGCTCATCGGGTTCTCCTCCAGGTCAGTGGCGCTAGGTGACACGAAACACCAGCGACGTCGGGACCGCCAGCGGCTGCGGCCGCGGGCGGGCCCGCCGAGGGAACCGACCGCTCAGCGCAGCTGGGCCAGCAGGCGCTCAGCCTCCTCAGATCGGCTCGGCTCGACGAGGACCTCGTAGCGCAAGGCCGCCAAACCCCTGACGGAGCTGAAGTCCCGGCGTCCGCCCGTCGCCGCGTGCGCCGCGAAACCCAGTACGGCGCCGAACGCAGCACCCATCAGCAGGCCGTACAACGCGAGCACGATCGGGGCGGTGCTGGACTGGACGAACAAGCCGACGAAGAGCCCGAGCAGCAGGCCGAGCCAGCCGGTGGAGGCGGCGCCCGCGAGCGCAGCCCGGCCCCGGGTCAGGCGACCTGTCACCCGCTCGACAAGACGCAGGTCCGCCCCGACGATGCTCACCGTCTCGACCGGGAAACCGTTGTCAGACAGGTGGTCGACGACGCTCTGCGCCTGCTCGTACTGCGGGTAGGAGCACAGGACATGCCGGCCCAGCGGGAGGGTGGTTGGGCTCAAAGGGGTGTTCATGACTCAGGGTGTACCCATTCACGGGCAGCTCACCTGGTAGGGGAGCCACACCGCGACGTCATGAGCGCCGAGCTCGGCGTCCCTTGCGGGCGGCGCCAGCCAGGGAGAGCAACAGCGCCAGCACCTCGAACCAGGCCGCCGGCTTTGCCCCCCTGCTGCTCCAGCCCTCCTGGAACCCTCCCGGAAACCCGTAGACCGGGAGGGGGTT
>JANLPD010000679.1:0-6198 GCA_031367045.1 Frankiales bacterium
CATGAGGATCCCGCCCGCGAGCAGCGCCGTCCCCAGGTTGCCGATCGCGTCCTCGAGGTAGTTCGCCGGCCGGAAGATCGAGGTGTCGATCTCCATTCCGGCAAGCCCCGGCCGCAGCGTTCTGAGCGCGGCCTCGACGCCTTTCGTGACCTCGGGCACGCTGGCGCCGGGGAACTTTTCGACGACCAGGAGCAGTCCCGGGCCGCCGGCAACAACGGCGTCTCCGATGAGTGGCTGGTGGTCGACCTTGATGTCGGCGACATCGGCCAGCCGCAAGCGGCCACCGGTGCCCTCCACCGGCACCTTGCCCAGCTCCTGCGGGTCGGCGAGCTTCTCCAGCAGGTGTCGTACCTGCAGGCGCTGCTGCGGGGATTCGATGAAGCCGCCGGTGCCAGGCGTTGACGCCTCGAGGAAGCTCAGCGGCGAAACTACCTGCGCATTGCCGGCGGTGCGGATGACCTGGCTCAGCGTCACCCGTCGGTCCCGCAGGTGCGCGGGATCGACCTGCACCTGCAGCTGCTGGTCACGCATTCCCCAGATGGACACATTGGCCACGCCGGGCACCCCCATGAGGCGCGGTCGCACTGTCCAACGCGCGATCACCGACTGCTCGATCGGCGAGAGTTCCTTTGCGGAGAGCCCGATCATCAGCACCCGGCTTGAGGACGACAGCGGCGCCAGCAGCATCGGCGGCCGGGACACATTGGGCAGTGCGTGTGCCTGCGTGAGCCGCTCCTCCACCAACTGCCGCCCGCGATACACATCGGTCCCTGCGGCAAAGACCAGAACGACCGACGACAATCCCGGCACCGACTCCGAGCGGATGACGTCCACGCCCTCGACGCCGTTGAGCAGGTCTGCCTCGAGCGGGACGGTAATGAGCTGCTCCACCTCCTCCGCCGACAGCCCGAGCGCCTCAGTCTGGATCTCCGCGTAGGGCGGGGTGAACTCCGGCAGCAGGTCGACGGGCGCGCTCGCTAGCTGGACGACCCCAAAGGTCATGGCTCCTGCCGCGACGGCCAGCACCAAGAGACGGAAGCGCAGCGCCCATCCGAAGAGCGAACTCATCGTCACCACTCCTTCACCAGCACCGCGAAAAGAACATAAATGCGCGGACCAACAACGGCAGGACTGCACCCAAAGAACGCTCGGGAACAAGGACGGACCTACCGAATCCAATACAAAAAAACTTGGCAAGGTCCGCTTAGAGAACGCTTATGGAACGAGAAAGGTCCTCTGCCGCGGGCATGGTGTCAACCCCCAGAACGTGTCACGATGAAGAAATCATGCGAGTCCTCGTGGTCGAAGACGATGTCAAGCTCATTCGCGCGCTACAGCGGGGACTGAGGCTGCAGGGCTATGCCGTCGACACGGCCTGCACTGGCGACGAAGCGCTGTCGCGGGCCACTTCCGAAAACTACGACGCGGTCGTGCTCGACCTGATGCTGCCGGGCCTGGACGGGTTCGCCGTGTGCCAGTCGCTCCGCCAGCGGGAGCGGTGGGTTCCGGTGCTGATGCTGACCGCGCGGGCAGACGTCAGCGACCGGATCCGCGGCCTCGACGCCGGTGCCGACGACTACCTGGTCAAGCCCTTCGACTTCGGGGAGCTCCTTGCGCGCCTGCGGGTGCTCATCCGCCGAGGTCCCTTGGAGCACGCCCGCGTCTTCACAGTCGGTGACTTCCACGTTGACTCCACGACCCGCGTCGTGACCCGCGCAGGACGACAGGTCGAGCTCACAGCGCGCGAGTTCGATGTACTCGAGGTTCTTGCCAACAATTCCGGCCGACTGGTCTCGCGCGCTGCGCTTCTTGCCGCGGTATGGAACGAGGACTACAAGGGCTCGCCGAACATTGCCGACGTCTACATCGGATATCTGCGCAAGAAGCTCGAGCGTCCCCGAGGTCGGCCGCTCATCCGTACCGTGCGCGGCGAGGGCTTCGTGCTGGAGCCTTCGTGAGCAATTCCATCCGCGTCCGGCTGACGACGTGGTACGCGGCCCTGCTCACGGTCGTCATCCTCGGCCTCGGAACGTTCCTGGTCCTCCAGCTCCAGACGGACCTGCGGCAGGCGGTCGAGGGCCAGGCGCTCGCGAGCTCCACAACCCTCATCCATGACATCACGGACGGCCCGGAAGAGATCGAGGCCAACAGTCTCCTGGACCTCACCGAGGATGCCAAGGGGTTCGAGCGGGCCGCCCGTGCCGCACTGCCAACGGGCGGCGCCGCCCAGGTGCTGGACAGCCAGGGGCGAGTCCTCGCTCACTACGGCGCTGTGGCGGGCGACGGGCCGCTGGTGTCGACCGACGCGCGCAGGGCTGCTGAGGGCGGCCCCGGCAACTTCACCGCGCGACTTGGCAAGGATCAAGAAAGCTACCGCGTCAGGGTCACGGCCTTCGTCGATCACTCCCGGGGGGTCGTCCTGGTCGTAGCGGTGAGCCTGAAGCCGGTCGAGGACGCCGTGCAGCGGGTCCTCGTGCTACTGCTCATCGCAGGACCGGCGGCGCTCGCCGTTACCGCTCTCGGGGCCTACTGGCTGGCGTACCGAGCGCTGCGTCCGCTCGAACGGATGACGTCCGACGCCCAGGAGATCGGGACCGACCGGCTGCACGAGCGTGTCGCGGTCCCCGCCGCCTCCGACGAGGTCGGCCACCTCGCTCTGACCCTCAACGCCATGCTCGACCGGATCGAGCGGGGCGTGCTGGACAAGCGCCGGCTCGTCGCCGATGCCTCGCACGAGCTCCGGACTCCGCTCGCCGTCATGCGCGCCGAGATCGACGTCAGTCTCCGCGGTGACGAACTCTCCCCTGCGGCGCGCGAGGTGCTGCACAGCGCTGTGGACGAAGTCGACCGAATGGGCCGCACCGTCGACAACCTGTTGACCTTGGCCGAGGTCGAACAGGACCGGCTCGAACTGCTCACGGTACGGGTCGGTCTCCGACAGGCCATCGAGGATGGTGCCCGGCCCCTGCGGACGCTGGCCGCGGCGAAGGGCGTCACCCTCGTGCTGGAGGGTGGGCGGTGGGACGCACAGGCAGATCCGCACCGACTCCACCTCGCCCTCACGAACCTCATCGAGAACGCAATCAAGTTCACGCCAGCGGGGGGCAGCGTCCACATCTTGACCTGGCAGCGGGAAGGCGAGGTCGGCGTCACGGTCACCGACGACGGCCCCGGTGTGCCTCATAAGGACCGCGAGCACCTGTTCGACCGCTTCTACCGCGTGGACAGCGCGCGCGGAAGCAAGATCGAAGGCAGCGGACTGGGCCTGGCGATCTGTCGCGAGGTCGCTCTCGCACACGGTGGGAGGATCTGGGTCGACAGCAAGATCGGCCAGGGCAGCGCCTTCTCGCTGGCGCTCCCCGGTTGGCGATCTCTGCCGTCGATGGATGCGGAGTGGGCAACTTCCTCGTCGTCCGAGGCGAGACCCTGACCCATTCACCAACCTCAAGGCCCTCGCCACCGGACAGGGCGAGCCGCTGCCATCTCATTGAGCAAAATACTGTCTCTCCACTGAGCAGCACATAGCAGCATGTTGGGCAAACCGCGGGCCTGCATGGCTCCTTCAGTCGCATCCGAGCCCGGCGAGCACCCCGTCCAGGACGGCCTCCTCGTGCACAGCGACCCCGCTGGCCGCCATGGCCGCTCCGAGGGCTGGGTCCCAGCACGGGGCCACGGCTGGTCCGTCGAGCGGCGGGCCGTCGGCGCGGACGGCGCCGAGGTAGTCGGCCACGCTCATCAACCAGGGCTGACACCCCACTGTCGCGACGAGCCGGTTGGCCATCGCGATACCTGGCCAGTCGAAGTCGCCGTGGTAGCGCAGGGTCGCCCCGGATGCAGCGAGCCGGTGCAGCAGCGCGGTCGTGACGAGACTGGGCATCCCCGACGTACACAGCACCGCGACCAAGCCGCCGCAGCGTTGGGCCACCGCTTCAAGCACCCGGGGGTTCTCGCACACCAGGACGACCACGCCAGGCAGTACGTCGAGCTCGCAGCGGGCCAGGTCCCACGCGGTGACATGCACGGGGTCGCCCGCCTCGGTGGCTGCCGACAACCGCACCGACAGGGGCGACGTCCCCAACGGTCGCAGCCCCAAGGTCAGACAGGTCGAGGACACGGTGTCGGGCACGACACCGAAGCGCTCCCACAACGCGCGGCGCTCCCCGGCGGAAAGCGGCACCGGCACCCCGCTCACGACGGCCATCGCCCGCAGCACCAAGGCCGCGCGGACCGCACCGTCGTCGAGCGCGTGCGCATCGCCGCACAACCGCGCCGCCAACTCGTTGCGCCCGGTGACCGGAGCACCGGCGGCGGCCGTCACGAAAACGGCCACCTCGAGCGCAGAGGCGAGCGCCCGGGACCGGGTGTCGGCGTCGGGGAGCCGGGCGAGCACCCGCGAGCGTCGTACGAGCTCGAGCCATTCCGCCGCCCACGGCACCGCCGCGGCGGGCTCGGACACCGCCAGATACGGCGCCTCCCGGTCGGCGCTGGCGGCGAGCCGCTCGGCCAGCCGGTCCGGCACGGGACCACCGAGCTTGACCAGGGCGGCGGCCAGGTCGAGGCCGAGGCCGGTGTTCCTCAGCACCGCCTCGACGTCGGCCAGCCGCACCGTGAGCGCCTGCCCGACTGGAATCTTTCGCCCGAGCAGCCCGGCGACCGCCGACCGCTGGGCAGCCGTCGGCGACCGCAGCGTCACAGACGAGGGCAGCCGCCCAGCCTCCATCCCCGACCGGATCCGCTGTCGAAGCCACCCCAGCTCCGGGCCTCCGAGCAGGCGCACCAGCCGCTCATCGACAGCCGAGCTCACGCCGGCGCGGTCATCGGCGGCAGCTCCGGCTCCACGACAGTGCGCGCGCGGCCGTCCCACTCCCACCGCGTGACCAGCACCGCGTCGATGCCGTCCCGGCGAGAGAGCTGCGCGATCGCCAGCCCCGGCACGGTTGGGTAGTAGCCCCACTCCCGCTCGCTGGTCAGCACGTAGTCGAGGTCGAACGTTGCCAGCAACCCCAGGCATTTTGCTCTGCTGTCGTCGTCCACCCCTGCGAACGCCTCATCGAGTAAAACCAGCCGCGGCGCGTGCGGACTGCCTGCGGAAGCGTAGTGCGCCGACGCCGCCGCGAACAGCGGGATCGTCGCCGCGAGCACCCGCTCACCTCCGGACGCCGGTCCGCTCGCCGGCCGCCACCGGCCTTCCTGGCGACGTTCCACCCGGAAGCCGTGCCAGGCCCGGTAGTCCAGCGCCTCCCGCAGGTGGTCGCTCCACGTTCCCGCCGGATCGCCCAGCCGCACCTCGGAGATCTGCTGCTGAAGGAATGCCCCGACGGCCGACCGGTCGTCCTCGCTCCACGCGTCGCTCTGCTGCCGCAGCAGCCGAGCCCGCGCCTCCACCAGCCCGACCGGGCCGTCGTCGCGCGGCACCCAGACGAACCGCAACTGCATCCCGGTGCTCGTCGGCCGCTCGGCCAGCTCGCGGTTCATTGCCGCGACTTCCGCCTCGGCCGCCCGGATCAACTCCTGAAGCCGGGCCGCGACATCACTGACCAGGTGGTTCTCCAGCAGCATCCGCTCCTTCGCCGACAGCAGCCGCTCACGGTCGGCCAGCTCGGCAGTCAACCCCGACGCCAGCTCGCTCACCGGCACCTCCCGGCCGCGCCACGTCGCGGTGACAGCGATGCCATGATCGGTCGGCAACGGCGTGAGCGCATCACCGGCTCGGCTGAGCACCTCGCCCAGCACGGTCAGCTGCTCCTGCACCTGCCGGGTCGCCCGGTCCCGCGCCGAGTCGCTGTCGTCCACCCCGGACAGCTCGCTGTCGACTGCCCGCGCCAGCAGCACCGCCGGCGTCGGCGCCCACTCCCCCGCCGGGATCTCCAGCTCCGGCAGCGCCACCGCCAGCAACCCCGTCGCCGCGAACGACTGGAGGCCCTCCACCGCCTTCTGCCGTACGACGGCGTCGGCCGCCAGCCTCTCCTGCAGCTCTCCCGCACCGCCGCGCGCGGCACCAACCGCTCCGGCCAACTCGAGCCGCTCGTTGCCCAGGCGCTTGGCCTCCACGTCGAGCCGCTTGCCCGTCGCCTCGGTCTCGCGCAACCGGCGCTCGACCTCCGCGACCGCCGCACCGACCGTCGCCTGCAAGACGTCGCGGGCCGCCCGGGCGCCTTGCTCGTCGACGCGCGCTGCAACAGATTCGTCGCCACGCCG
>JANLPD010000017.1:0-5369 GCA_031367045.1 Frankiales bacterium
TGGAAGCCGCCCATCGCGCCGTCGACCTGATCGACCTGCTGCTCGACACCCGCCTCCGTATCCCATCCCGCGGGGCGACCGCCTAGCCCCTGGGGGCGTGGATCGAGCTACCCGCTCTCGGCGGCCTGATCCTGCGCCGTCGATTTCCCGGCCGGCAGTGCGAGCAGCTGCCGACGCACCGTCGTACCGAGCTGCCCGACCGCGATAACGGTCAAGGCTGTCATCACCGACAGGCCGAAGGTCGCCACAAACTCCCGGTGCGCCAAGAAGACGCCGCCAAAGTGGATCGAGGCTGACAAGAAGATGACCCGGTTGGGGCGCTCTGCGATCGTGATGCGGCCGACCTCGTCGCCCCCGGCGTTGCCGGCCCGGGCCCTGAGGTATTCCAGCAGGAAGAACAGGAAGCCGCACCCGATCGCGAGGTCGAGCGGTGCGCCAACCGAGACGACAGCCGCGAGATAGATGCAGTCGTTGAGCCGGTCGACGGCTGAGTCCAGGACGTAGCCCCACCGGGTGGTCCGGTCCTCCAGGACGGCGACGCAGCCGTCGAGCGTGTCGAACAGGCCGCTGGCCACCAGTGTCCAGCCCGCAAGCATCGCCCAGCGCCCGCCGACCTGAGCCGGCACGAAGACCGCGCCCGCCAGCCAGATAGAGCTGATGGTCAGCACGTCGGGCTGGATCCCGCGCCTGGCGAGCGGCCGGGCGATCACGAAGACGATGGTGAGCCAGCCGCGCAGCCACGGGTTGCCCGTACGCGGGTCGTAGCCGCCGTGCAGCTCCTTCCAGCGGTCGAAGTAGCTCTCCCTGTCGGGGATCTCGTGCACCGGCCGGCGCGCCGTCACGAGGCCGAAGACGACAAGAGCCAGGCCGAATCCGGCGAGCACCAGCAGCGAGACCTGCGTGTCGCTCATGCCGTACGCCGGGACGCGGTGCTCTCTGCACGGGTCAGCAGTGCGGCCGACGGGTCCGGGGCGAGTTCCACGACCTCACCGTATCGAGCCACCGGTCAGGCCCGGCGGTCAGGCGAGCGACCAGCGCACCTGGACCGACACGCTCACCTGCGAGGTACCGGCGTCGATCGGCACGGCTTGCGACGCGGCGTCCGCGGCCTTCGCAAGTGTTGCAAAAGCCACCGGCCGGGGATCGCTCACCGTCTCGGTGACCAGCTGGACGACGCCGAGCTTTCGCCCGGCGAGATCGGCGTAACGCTCCGCCTTGGTCCGCGCGTCGGCAAAAGCGGCGTCGCGCGCCTGGGCCAGCAGCCGGGCGTTGTCCTCGAGTGAGAACGAGACACCCTGCAGCCGCGCGGCGTCGCCGCCGGCCTGCACGGCCGCACCGATCGTGCGGCCGGCCCGCCCGAGGTCGCGCAGCACCACCCGGACCTGCTCGCTGACCTGGTAGCCGTCGATGCGGCCCTTGTTGTCGTAGGCCGGGTAGACGTTCAGCCCGGTCGTCTGGACGTCCTTGTCGGCCACCCCCGCCTTGCTCACCGCGGCCCGAACCTTGCCGAGCGTGCTGCTCGCCTCGAACAGGGCGGAGCTCACGTCAGGGCGCTTGACCTCCACACCCAACTCCACCCGAAGTACGTCCGGCGTGCCCGCGACCCGGCCGAGGCCGTCGACGAGGACGCCGGAGGTGGACGGCTGCGCCGCCGGCTCACCTGCTGCCGGCGGCCCGGCGGCCGCAGCGGCCCGTGGGCCGGCCGCACTGCCGAGGGTGAACGCGGCCGCTGCTGCCACGCCGGCGACGGCGACGACAGCGATCAGCACGACGAGCGTGGGGTTGCGGTTCGAGGTGTGCGGCACGGTGACCTCCATGGCGGTGTGGAGGTAGGACGCAGCAGACGGCGCCGCGGCTCCGCCTGCACCTGACCGGTCAGGCGGGGGTGGTCACCGCGCTGCTGAGCCCGAGGCGGGACCAGACCTCGCGCGTCGCGGTAGAGCGGTTGAGGGTGATGAAGTGCAGCCCGGGAGCGCCTTCGGCGAGCAGCACCTCACACAGCCCGGACGCCACCTCGACGCCGATCTCGCGGACCGCGACCGGATCGTCGGCGACGCGGCGCAGCCGCTCAGCCAGCGCCAGCGGGAAGGCGGCCCCGGACAGCACCGCGAAGCGCTCGATCTGCGAGACGTTCGTGACCGGCATGATTCCGGGAATGATCGGCACGTCGCAGCCAGCGGACGCCACGCGGTCGCGCAGCCGCAGATAGTCCTCCGCGCGAAAGAACATCTGCGTGATCGCGAAGTCGGCGCCGGCTCGGCACTTGCGGACGAAGTGCGCCACGTCGCTCTCGTGATCCGGCGAGCGCGGGTGCTTCTCCGGGAAGGCCGCGACGCCGACGCAGAAGTCGCCTGAGCTGCGGACGAGGCGCACCAGCTCTTCGGCGTACTCAAGTCCTGCGCCGTGCTTGACCCACTCGGCCTGCGGGTCGCCCGGTGGGTCGCCGCGAAGGGCCAGCACGTTGGACACCCCAGCTGCGGCGAACGTGCCGATGAGGTGGCGGAGCTCGGCGACGGAATGGTTGACCGCCGTCATGTGGGCGAGCGGGGTCAGCGTCGTGTCGGCGGCGATCCGCTCGGTCATCGCGACCGTGCGGTCGCGGGTCGAGCCGCCCGCGCCGTAGGTGACGGACACGAACCCGGGACGCAGGCTCTCCAGCTCGCGGATCGCCTGCCACAGCTGGCGCTCGCCCTCGTCGGTCTTGGCCGGGAAGAACTCGAACGACCACACCTTCTTTCCGGTGGCGAGAAGGTCCCTGATCGTCCGTCCGGCCATGCGAGCAGGCTAGCCCGCCGGGCTACGCTGGGCTGCCATGAGCATTGGCCCGCTCGACCGCGACGACCTGCGGGGTCGAGTGCACAAGTCGCTCGCGGCATTCCTGTCCGGCCAGTCGTCACGGCTCGACGCCGTCAGCGACGACCTCGGGCCGGTGCAGGACGCGCTCGCGGCCTTCCTGCTGGACGGCGGCAAGCGCCTGCGTCCCGCCTTCGCCTACTGGGGCTACCGCGGCGCGGGCGGCGACGACACCGATGCGGTGATCACCGCCGTGTCCTGCCTGGAGCTGCTGCAAGCCTGCGCGCTGGTCCACGACGACGTCATGGACGGCTCCGACACCCGGCGCGGCCGGCCGGCGATGCACCGCCACTTCTCCTCGCTGCACCGCTCGTCGGGCTGGCGCGGCGACAGCGAGGCCTTCGGGTTGTCGGCCGCCGTCCTGCTCGGCGACCTCTGCCTCATCTGGGCCGACGAGATGCTCAACACGAGCGGCATCCCGGCGGACGCGCTGGAGCGTGCGCAGCCGGTGTACGACGAGATGCGCGTCGAGCTCATGGCCGGGCAGTACCTCGACCTGCTCGAGCAGGCGCTGGGTGGCGGCACGGTGGAAAGTGCCCTGCAGGTGGCCCGCTACAAGAGCGCCAAGTACACCGTCGAGCGGCCCCTGCAGATGGGCGCCGTGCTCGCCGGCGGCGGACCGGACGTCCTGCACGGGCTCTCCGGCTACGGCCTGCCGCTCGGCGAGGCGTTCCAGCTGCGTGACGACGTGCTCGGCGTCTTCGGCGACCCGTCGCAGACCGGCAAGCCGGCCGGTGACGACCTGCGGGAGGGCAAGCGGACCGCTCTGGTCGCGATGGCCCTGTCCACGGCCACCCCCGCCCAGGGGGCGGTCGTGCGCCGCCACCTGGGCGACCCGCACCTCACCGCGGAAGGTGTCGCCGCCCTGCGTGAGGTCATCTGCGAGACCGGCGCGCTCGACCGGGTCGAGGCGCTCATCGACGAGCTGATGGGTAACTCGCTCGAGGCGCTGCACGTCGCGCCCCTCACCGGCGAGGCACGCCAGGTCCTGGAGCAGCTCGCCGTCGCCGCCACCTCGCGAACTGTTTAGGCTCGACCAGATGACAACACCTCTTGCTGCAAACGACCCCTGCCACTGCGGCAGCGGCCGTAAGTACAAGAGGTGCCACCGCATCGCCGACCTCGACCCGGAGCGCGCAGCAGCCGAGCAGGCCGGCAGGCAGGCAGGCGAGCTGGCATCGGCGGCGTACATCCGTCCTGGTCGGCTCTCGCCCCGCCGCGAGGTGCCGGACCACATCGACCGGCCCGACTACGCGCTGGACCGCAAGGGCCGGACCGGGACGCGCGAGTCGGCCAAGCCGAAGAGCCCGGAGACCCTCGAGAAGATGCGGGTCGCCGGTAAGGCCGCCGCGGAGGTGCTGCGGGCCGTCGGGGCGGCGGTCCGGCCGGGCATCACCACCGACGATCTCGACGCGATCGCCCACCAGGAGTGCATCGCGCGCGGTGGCTACCCGTCTCCGCTGGGCTACCACGGCTACCCCAAGTCGCTCTGCACCTCGGTCAACGAGGTGATCTGCCACGGCTTCCCCGATTCGACCGTCCTCCACGACGGCGACATCGTGAACTGCGACGTGACGATCTACCTGGACGGCGTTCACGGCGACACCAACGCGACCTTCCTCGTCGGCGACGTCGACGAGGAGTCGCGCAAGCTGGTCGAGGTCACCCGCGAGTGCCTCGCGCTCGGCATCGCAGCAGTCCGGCCGGGCGGGACCGTCCGCGACATCGGCCGGGCGATCCAGGCGCACGCAGAGCAGCACGGCTACGGCGTCGTGCGGGCCTTCGTCGGCCACGGCATCGGCCGGTCGTTCCACAGCGACCCGCAGGTCTACCACTACGACAACCCCGCGGCCCGCACCGTCCTGGAGCCGGGGATGACCTTCACGATCGAGCCGATGATCACCCTCGGCGACTGGCGGCACGAGATGTGGGACGACGGCTGGACCGCCGTGACCGTCGACCGCCGCAGGACAGCGCAGTTCGAGCACACCCTGCTCGTCACCGAGTCGGGCTCGGAGATCCTGACCCTGCTGTAACTGGCTGTAGGACCTCGCCTCCCCCTCCTCGGCGATGTGGCGATCTTGCCCGCTGCCCGCCCGCCCGAGATCGCCACATCTTCGTGCCCGATCCGTCCGACCGGCCCGGCTTAGCCTGCTCGCTTAGGCTCGACCCGTGCAAACCGTCCCCGGCAGGACCGACCGCGTCGTGATCGTCGGCGCCGGGCTCGGGGGCCTGTCGTGCGCCCTGCGCCTGGCCGGAGCCGGTCGCGAGGTGACGGTGCTGGAGCGGGAAGACGTGCCTGGCGGACGCAACGGCTTGCTCACCGACCAGGGCTATGCCTTCGACACCGGCCCGACCGTCCTGACGATGCCCGACCTGATCGCCGACGCGCTGGACTGCGTGGGCGAGAAGCTCGAGGACTGGCTGGAGCTGCTCCCTGTCGACCCCCTCTACCGGGCCTCCTATCCGGACGGGTCGACGCTCGACGTCCGCGCCGACGTCGGTGAGATGGCCGC
>JANLPD010000043.1:0-3928 GCA_031367045.1 Frankiales bacterium
CCAGCTTTCTTCTTGTTTTGCTTATACTCGCACGTGCGGGACTCCTCGTCCACGGTCAGCGAGCACCGCGCAACGCCAGTCCGAGGTGTCAATCCGAAGCCAGTTGCGCACAGCGTTGCGCACAAGACGACTCTGGCCCTCCACCCCGAAGGATGAAAGGCCAGGTCACACGGGTGGAGCTGAGGGGACTCGAACCCCTGACCCCCACACTGCCAGTGTGGTGCGCTACCAGCTGCGCCACAGCCCCTTGCGGTCGCTCACCTTACAGGTTCGTCGTCTCCGGCCGGCCCGCGGGCAGGCGTTGCGCCGATGTCGTGAGCACCCTGAGGTGGGCCCAGGACCTCCAGTCCGACGCCGTGCCGCTCCAGGCGCCAGCCCCGCTCGGACTCCACGAGAACCGTCCAGCAGGTGTTGCCGAGCGGCGCGAGCCGCCACCAGTCTCGGTGCCGGAGCTCCAGCAGGGTCCCGATGGCCCCTCGCGCGGTGCCGCCGTGGGTCACGGCCAGCACCGACCCCTCCGCGGGAAGAAGGGACAGGACGCACGCGGCGGCTCTGGCGCCCGCCTCGGCGTAGGTCTCCCCACCACCGCGTCGTACGTCTTCGCCTCTCCGCCAGGCAGCATGCTCGTCCGGGAAGCGGACGGCGGCCTCCTGCGCAGTGAGCCCCTGCCACTGGCCAAGGTCCAGCTCACGCAGGCGCTCGTCTACCTGCAGCCGGCGTTCGGTCGCCTCGGCGATGACAACGGCGGTGTCCCGGGCCCGCTGGAGGTCACTCGTGACGACCACGGCCGGCCGGTCGTGGGTGAACGCGTTCGCGAGCGCGGCCGCCTGCCGCCGTCCGGTCTCGTCCAGCTCGACATCGAGCTGGCCTTGGATGCGGCCGTCCGCGTTGTGGGCGGTGCGTCCATGCCGGAGCAGGACGATGCGTCGGGTCAGCGGGTGATCCGCTGGGCACCGCGCTCGGCATCGGCGTCGACGAAGGGGATGACCGGGCAGTCCTTCCAGAGCCGCTCGAGGGCGTAGAAGATCCGCTCCTCCTCGTGCTGCACGTGGACGACGATCTCGCCGAAGTCGAGCAGGACCCACCGGCCCTCGTCGGCGCCCTCCCGGCGGATCGGCTTGGCGCCGAGGCCGCGAAGGCGGTCCTCGACTTCGTCCACGACGGCCTTGACCTGGCGGTCGCTGGGCGCCGAGGCGAGCAGGAAGACGTCGGTGATCACCAGCTGCTCGCTGACGTCGAGCAGCAAGATGTCGGATGCGAGCTTGTCGGCAGCGGCCTGGGCTGCGGCCAGGCCGAGCTCGACGGCGCGCGGAGAGGCGGGCACTGCAGTTCTCCAGTCGGTCGGGACAGACCTTGACAGCCTAGGGCTTGAAGTCCTGACCTACCACGACGATCACGTCCGCGAGCGATCCAAGCTCGTCACTGGTTTGCACGCTGTCCTCGGGGACGCCGAGCGCCCGCGCGACGCGCGACCCCAGCGCCTGCAGCTCCGGTGTCGCCTCGCGTACCAGGACGACGGTCTTGGGCCGGCCGAAGCTGGGGGCGTTGCGCGAGCCCACGAAGATCAAGCCCGCCGGCAGCAGCTTGGCCCGCACGGCGCTGCCGAGCCCGGGGGTACCAACGCCATTCAGGACATAGACGCGGTTGCCCGTAGCCTGCCGGCTGGCTGGCACGGAGGGGGCGAGCAGCCGCCCCACCAGGGACGCCAGCGGTGCGGCGTCGATGCGGGACGACGTCGTGCCGTTGCCCGGGTCGATCGGCACGACGGGCAGCGAGTCGTACTGCAGTCGCTGCGCTTTGGAGTCCTGCGCGAGACCGTGCAGGAAGCTCGCAAGCTGCGGCAACGGCAGCGACGCGTTGGAGGCGCTGCCCAGGGACCCGAGCAGACCCGTCAAGGCCTTCTCATCGGGCAGGGCCGTGATGAGGGCATCCAGGACCCCCTGCAACCGGGCGAGCCGAGCCTGCTCCTGCTCCCCCGGCGCAAGGTAGGTGGCGACGGTCACGGCGGACGCGCCGGGCAGGCGCTGCGAGCCCTTGCCGACGACGACGGTGCTGCCGTTGACGACATCAACATCGACATCAACCTGGACGCCACCCACCCGGTCGACGAGCGCGGCAAGCGTGGTCGTGTCGAGCACCCACCCCGCGTCGACGGTCACGCCGAGCAGGTCGGCGACGGCCTCGCGAGCCTGCTGTGCACGACCCGCGACGACGCTCGACCGCAGGGTCGTCGAACCACCGCCGGGCACCGACACGATGACGGTCGGAGGCAGCAGCACCGCGGCGCCGTCCGCGCCGCCCTTCGCGGAGTCGTGGGCCAGCAGCGCGGCGGACACCACGTCGGCGCCGCTCTGGACCTCGAGCAGGAGGGTCTTCTGGGTGCGCTCGGGGGCGCCACTGGTCGCGGCCTTGTCGCCGCCGCGGGTGACGACGAAGACCGTTGCCACCACCAGCAGCAGGACCGCGCCGCCGCCGGCCAGGATGGCGATACGACGCTGTTTCTGGCGTTGGACGCGGCGCCGCTCTGCGCGTCGGCCGCCTCGGGTCGGCCCGAAACTGACGCTGGGCGTGGTCACGTAGCGCTCCGGTAGAGGTGTCGCTTGTCGATGTACTGCACCACGCCGTCCGGGACGAGATACCAGACCGGGTGGCCGCGCGCCACGCGCTCCCGGCAGTCGGTCGAGGAGATCGCCAGAGCCGGGACCTCGACGAGCGTCACCGAGCCCTGGGGGAAGCCGGCCAGGTCGGCCTGCGCGTAGCCCGGCCGGCTGACCCCGACGAAGTGCGCGAGCTCGAACAGCTCCTCCACCGACCGCCACCCGAGGATCGCCGCCAGGGCGTCTGCCCCGGTGATGAAAAACAAAGCGACGTCCTCGTCGTACGCCGTGTGCAGGTCCGCGAGCGTGTCGATCGTGTAGGTCGGACCGGGCCGGTCGACGTCGGTTCGGCTCACCGAGAAGCGGGGGTTGGACGCGGTCGCGATCACGGTCATGAGGTAGCGGTCCTCGGCCGAACTGACCTCGCGCTCTGCCTTCTGCCAGGGCTGACCGGTCGGCACGAACACGACCTCGTCCAGGTCGAACAGGACCGCGACCTCGTTGGCCGCGGACAGGTGGCCGTGGTGCACCGGGTCGAACGTCCCCCCCATCACGCCGATGCGTCTGCCCACACGATCGAGCCTAGAGGCGAAGGCCCCGGCTACTGGGGAAGCAGGTCCGAGATGAACGCCTCGAGCTGGATCGCGTTGCGGCACTCGACCATCTCGATGACGTCGGCGTACGTCGCCGTCGCACTGTCGCCACTGCCCCAGTACGCCGCCGGCTCGGGGTTGAGCCAGTAGGCATGGCGCGCCTTCTGCACCAGGTGGCGCAACGTCTGCACCCCGGTCGCGCGGTAGTTGTTGCGGGCGTCGCCGAGGATCAGCAGTGACGTCCGGGGGCCGACGGCGTCCGGGTAGTCGTCGGCGAACTTCTCGATCGAGTGGCCGTAGTCGCTGTGCCCGTCGAACCACACGAGGTTGGCCTCGGCGCTCATCTTCGCGAGCGCGTCGACGACGTCGCCGCCCGGCTTGAAGTAGTGGGTGACCTCGTCGCAGGTGTCGATGAAAGCGAAGGCCCGGACCTTGGTGAACTGCTCGCGCAACGCGTAGCTGAGCATCAGCGTGAAGTGGGCGAAGCCGGCCACCGAACCGCTGACGTCGCAGAGCACGACGAGCTCGGGTTTATGCGGCTTGTGCGGCCGGTGATAGGTCACCAGGGGTACGCCGCCGGTCGCCAGCGAGGCGCGGACGGTACGCCGGAAGTCCAGCCGCCCCGCCCGGCCGAGTCGCCGCTTGGCCGTGAGCCTGGTGGCCAGTCGCCGCGCGAGGGGGAAGACCTGCCGTCGCAGCTCGGCCAGGTCGCTGCGGGAGGCCCGGAGGAAGTCGACC
>JANLPD010000058.1:0-11430 GCA_031367045.1 Frankiales bacterium
GTCAACATAGGCGCCGTCGTAGGGATGCTGCCGATCACCGGGATCCCCTTGCCATTCTTGTCTTTCGGTGGTTCCGCGCTCGTCTCGATCTGCATCGCCATGGGCCTGCTGCTGTCCTTCGCCCGGCAGGAGCCCGGGGCCGCCCAAGCCCTCGTCGCACGCAGGCGGCACGTCCGGCGGATGCTCCACCTAAGCTCGAGCAGCATCCCCGCGCCGGGCCGGCGCCTCGTTCGGAACCGGTGACGAGTGCATGTCGTCCTCGCCGGCGGCGGGACCGCAGGTCACGTCGAGCCGGCCCTCGCCCTCGGGGATGCCCTGTGCCGCCGTGATCCGGCGACCGGGGTGACCGCACTCGGGACGACCACGGGTCTGGAGGCCCGGCTCGTCCCCGAACGCGGCTACCAGCTCGCGACCATCGCGCGGGTGCCGCTGCCACGCCGCCCGACCGTGGACCTCCTGCGGGTCCCAGTTCGGCTCCTTCGCGCCGTGCAGGAGACGCGCGCCCACCTCGACCGGGTCCACGCCGATGTCGTCGTCGGGTTTGGCGGCTACGTCGCGCTGCCCGCCTACCTCGCGGCCCGTCGCCGGGGTACCCCGTTCGTCGTTCATGAGGCCAACGCGCGGGCCGGTATCGCCAACCGCATCGGCGCCCGGATGACGCCGTACGTCGCTGCCGCCGTCGACGGCTCCGGGCTGCGCGGCGCCCGCGTGCTCGGGATCCCGCTGCGGCGCCAGGTCGCTGCCCTGGACCGGGCCGCCTCGCGCGGGCAAGCCCGGGCCGCCTTCGGGCTGGGCGACGGCCCGGTCCTGCTCGTCACGGGCGGGTCGCAGGGGGCCCAGCGGATCAACCGCGCGATCACGGGGGCAGCTGCGGACCTGGCAGGCGCCGGCGTACAGGTGCTGCACGTCGCTGGTCCCAAGCTGGCAGACGCGGTGACCGCGGCGCTGGGGGAGCGACGGCCTGCCAGCCATCACGTCCTGGCCTACGTCGACCGGATGGACCTCGCCTACGCAGCGGCCGACCTGGTGCTCTGCCGGGCTGGCGCGATGACCTGCGCGGAGCTGGCGGCTGTCGGTCTGCCGGCGGTCTACGTGCCGCTGCCAATCGGCAACGGCGAGCAGGCGCAGAATGCGCGGCCGGTTGTGGACGCCGGTGGGGGCCTGCTCCTCGCCGACGACGAGCTCGACGCCGGCATCGTCCGGTCGCTGGTCCTGCCCCTGCTGCTGGACCCCCTCAGACTGACCGAGATGGGCTCTGCGACAGCCGGTCTGGGCCACCGCGACGCGGACGAGGCACTGGTAGACCTCGTTCTTGAGGCCGTTGCACGGGGCGCCCGATGAGCGCGCAACTCGGGCACGTCCACCTCGTCGGGATCGGTGGCGCCGGCATGAGCGGCATCGCCCGCGTGCTGTTGGCGCGCGGGCAGCAGGTGTCGGGCAGCGACGCCAAGGACTCACGAACGCTGGCTGCCTTGCGGGCTCTCGGGGCGACCGTCCACGTCGGCCACGATGCGGGCCACGTCGCGGGCGTCGACACCGTTGTGGTCTCCAGCGCCATCCCGCTGCACAACCCGGAGGTGGTCGCGGCGCTCGCGGCCGGTACCCCGGTGCTGCAGCGTGCGGACGCCCTAGCCGCGCTGATGGCCGGACGTCGCGGGGTGGCGGTCGCCGGCACCCACGGCAAGACGACGACCACGTCGATGCTCACCGTTGCCCTTCAGCATTGCGGAGCGGACCCGTCATTCGCCATCGGCGGCGACCTCAACGAGGCGGCCAGCAACGCCCACCATGGCACTGGTGAGCTGTTCATCGTCGAGGCGGACGAGAGCGACGGCTCCTTCCTCGCCTACCATCCGTTCGCGGCCGTCGTGACCAACGTCGAGGCCGACCACCTCGACCACTACGGCGACGCCGCATCGGTCGAGCGTGCTTTCGAGGACTTCGTGGGGACGGTCCAGCAGGACGGTTTCGTCGTCGTGTGCGCCGACGACGCGGGCTCGCGCCGGCTCGGCGAGATAGCGCGCGAGCGCGGCGTCGACATCCGCACCTACGGCGTGGGTGAGGGCGCGGAGCTGCGTCTTGACCGCCTCCGCACCAGTGCTTCCGGCACCAGCTATGAGCCCGTGCTGCGCGGCCGACGCCTCCCGCAGGTCAGCCTCCAGGTCGTGGGTGCCCACCTGGCCCTCGACTCGGCGGCCGCGCTGCTGACCGGCATCGGCCTTGGCCTGCCCGAGAGTCGGCTCGTCGAGGGACTGGGTGGCTACACCGGCGTACGCCGTCGGATGGAGCTCAAGGGCGCTGCGGCGGGGGTGCGGGTCTACGACGACTACGCCCACCACCCGACGGAGGTCGCTGCCCAGCTGCTCGCGGCCCGAGAAGTCGCCGCCGGTGGCCGGCTCATCGTGGCTTTCCAGCCGCACCGCTACTCGCGGACGCTTGCCTTCGCGGCAGAGTTCGGCCGGGCCCTCGGCGCCGCGGACGAGGTCGTCGTCATGGAGGTCTACGCCGCTGGGGAGGACCCCATCCCGGGGGCCTCCGGAGCGACGATCGCCGCAGCCGTCCCGCTTCCCGCGCAACAGGTGATCTTCGAGCCGTCCTGGCTGGCCGTTCCCGGCGAGCTGGCTCGACGGGCCCGGCCGGGTGACCTGGTGCTGACGCTGGGCGCGGGCGACATCACGCAGGTGGGGCCGGAAGTCCTGTCGCTCCTCGAGGGTGAGCAGTCATGACGGTGGAGCCGGCATGACCGCGCCGACGCGCCGCCCGCCCGTCGTCCGGGCCGGCCCGCGCATCGCTGCACGGGCCAAGACCGAGCGTCGGGATCGCCGCTACGGCAGGGCAAAGCGCGGTGGCTATCTTCTGCTCGGCCTGCTGCCGCTGGTCCTGCTCGGCTGGCTCGTCACCTCCTCGTCCGTCCTAGGAGTCCGCACCGTCACCGTCGCCGGTGCCACGCGCCTGACGGCGGCGCAGGTCCAGGGCGCGGCCGCTGTCCGCCTGGGCACCCCGCTCGCTCGCGTCGACACCGGAGCGGTCTCCCGCCGGGTGGGTGCCCTGGCCGGAGTCGCCGCTGTCTCGGTGACACGTGGCTGGCCCTCCACGCTGCACGTCACCGTTACGGAGCGCCAGCCGGTCGCGTCGATGCGGCAGACCGGTCGGTGGGCCCTGGTCGACGCGTCCGGCACGCCGTTCGCCGTCCTCGCCCGACAGCCGGCGGGGCTGCCGGTGCTCGACCTTGCCCATCCGGGTCCGCACGACGACGCGACCCGCTCGGCGCTCCGGGTGCTCGGCTCGCTCCCGCCGACCCTGGGAAGGCGGATCACCAGCATCAGGGCACCGTCGCCTTCCGGAGTCGTGCTCGTGCTGGCGAGCGGCCAGGCCGTGATCTGGGGCTCGCCCGGCGACAGCGCGACCAAGGCCGCGGCCGTCGCCGCGCTCGCCGCACGCGGGGCCCGCTTCATCGACGTGTCCTCCCCAGGCGTCGTCACCACCGGCTAGGGGTAGGGGCACAGGGTGATCGCGGCCGATTCCGGAGCTCATCCTGATCGCGCGGCGTCACGGACCACCATGGCCGCCCTGCAGGGGACCGATGATGTTTTCGAGCACTTCTTCGAACAGGCACCCATCGGGCTCGCTCTGGCCGACCTGTCGAGCCGCTATGTGCGCGTCAACAGCAGCTACGCCGCCCTGCTCGGTCGGGCCCCGGAGGATCTCATCGGGGTGGCGTTCGCGAGCGTCGTGCACCCCGACGACCGCGACGCCGATGCGATGCGCACCTCACGGTTGCTCTCCGGGGAGCACAGCTCTGTACAGGCCGAGCAGCGCTACGTCACGCCGGACGGGGGCGCGAGGTGGGTTCTGCACGGCGTCACGGTCGTTCCCGACGCCGAAGCCCGGGCCGCGTGGTTCGCCGTCACTGCCCAGGACATCAGCGAGCGGCGTCGGGTTGAGCACGAGCTGCGTGAGCTCACCGCGGTGCTGAGCGAGCAGGTTGTCCGCGACCCGCTGACCGGTCTTGCCAACCGGGCGCTACTGGAGGAGCGGCTGCGCGCCGTCCTCGCCCGGGACGCGCGTAGCGGTGACACGACGGCGGTGCTCTTCCTGGACCTCGACGGCTTCAAGGCCGTGAACGACGACCATGGGCACGCGGTGGGGGACGAGGTCCTGCGAGGTGTCGCTGCCCGGCTGCGCCGGGTCGTGCGTCCCTCGGACACGGTGGCTCGCCTCGGTGGTGACGAGTTCGTCGTCCTCGCCGAGAGCGCGGGGGAGGAGCAACTCGATGCCCTGGTTTCTCGCGTGCGGACGGCTGTCGAGGTCCCGTTAAGGGTCGGAGCCCTCGACCTGAAGGTAGGGGTCAGCGTGGGCGTCGCCGTCAGCCGCGCCGGCGAAACCGATCCAGCGTCGCTGCTCGCGCTGTCCGACCAGCGGATGTACGACGCCAAACGGGCCGGCCAGCCGGCTGCCGTGGCGACAGTGGAGATGGCGACAGTGGACCTGGCGAAGCAGAGCCCAGAGTCGAAGCCGGACACGGCTGCACGGCAGTGGCGCGCGCCGCAACGCCGTCGCTGAGTTGACCGCTACCCCGGCCGAGCCGTAACGTCCTGCCCCATCAACAGGTTGACATAACTCTAAGCGTCTAGTTGAAGGTGAGGGTGGTGGGGTTCGTACGGGCCCGTTGGTGGTGCCTTCCCCGCACCACCAACTAGCCACCCACCCGGCTCACCGGCCCGTCTGATACCCCGAACCGAGAGGCCCTCGCCATCGTGGCTGCTCCGCAGAACTACCTCGCCGTCATCAAGGTGGTCGGCATCGGCGGCGGCGGCGTCAACGCCGTGAACCGGATGATCGAGGTGGGCCTGAAGGGTGTCGAGTTCATCGCCATCAACACCGACGCCCAGGCCCTGCTGATGAGCGACGCCGACGTAAAGCTGGACATCGGGCGTGAGCTCACCCGCGGCCTCGGTGCGGGGGCTGCCCCCGACGTCGGCCGCCAGGCCGCAGAGGACCACCGCGACGAGATCGAGGAGGTCCTGAACGGGGCTGACATGGTCTCCGTCACGGCGGGGGCGGGCGGCGGGACCGGCACCGGCGGCGCGCCCGTCGTGGCCAACGTCGCCCGCTCGCTCGGCGCCCTCACCATCGGCGTCGTGACGCGGCCGTTCTCCTTTGAGGGCAAGCGTCGTGCCGGCCAGGCTGAGGACGGGATCGAGGAGCTCCGCGCGGACGTCGACACCCTCATCGTCATCCCCAACGACCGGTTGCTGTCGATCAGCGACAAGCAGGTCAGTGTCATGGATGCCTTCAAGAGCGCCGACGAGGTGCTGCTCTCCGGCGTCTCCGGAATCACCGACCTGATCACAACCCCTGGCCTGATCAACCTCGACTTCGCCGACGTGAAGGCGATCATGAGGGGCGCCGGAAGTGCCCTCATGGGCATCGGCTCCGCGCGTGGCGCAGACCGCGCGGTCGTCGCGGCCGAGGCGGCCATCGCCAGCCCGCTGCTCGAGGCCAGCATGGACGGCGCCCACGGCGTACTGCTTTCCATCGCGGGCGGCTCGGACCTCGGCCTGTTCGAGAGCAACGAGGCGGCCGAGCTGGTGGCCGACGCCGCCCACCCCGAGGCCAACATCATCTTCGGCGCGGTCATCGACGACGCTCTCGGCGACGAGGTCCGCGTCACCGTCATCGCCGCCGGCTTCGACTCCGGTGCCCCGACGGCCTACCGCCCGCCGAGCCGTCAGGTCGTCGCTCCGGTGCCCACCCCCGTCGAGCCGGCGCCCGCTCCGGTCTTCGAGCCGTCCGAGCCCCGCCAGCGGGAGCCGGCAGCGTCCGTGACAACCGCTGCCGCGCCGGCCAGCCCGCGTCGCACCGTCGTCTTCGAGGACGACCTCGACGTCCCTGACTTCTTGAAGTAGTCGCGCGATCCGCGGCTACGGTCCGCAAATGACGTCCGGGATCGGCCTTCTCGACGCTGGGCTGCCCATGCCGGCGGTCGGCGTCTTCACGACCCGTGCGGGCGGCACCAGCCGACCGCCGTGGAGCGCGACCAACCTCGCGCTGCACACCGGTGACGACTGGGACCGGGTCAACGCCAACCGAGATCTGCTGGCGCGACAGCTCGGCCTGACCGCCCGCGACCTCATCTTCGGTAGGCAGGTGCACGGCGTCGGCGTCCGTCTCGTCGAGCGGGCGACCTCTTCAGGGATGGGGCGCGGCCTGCGGGACACGGACGGCCTGGTCACAACCCGCCCCGGCACGGCGCTGGTGATGATGGGTGCCGACTGCCCGCCCGTCCTGCTGGCCGACCCCCACGCGGGTGTCGTCGGCGCTGCCCATGTCGGCCGGCCGGGGCTTGCCGCGGGTGTCCTGCGCGAAGTCCTGCGCGTGATGGCGGAGCAGGGCGCCGAACCCGCCCGGACGACCGCCGTCATCGGTCCCGGGGTGTGCGGCCTGTGCTACGAGGTGCCCAGTGAGATGGCCGACGACGTCGCGCGCCGGGCCCCGGGCAGTCGCGGCACCACCCGCCAGGGCACGGCCAGCGTCGACCTGGTGGCCGGGGCCACGCGCCAGCTGGAGAACGCAGGGATCGCGACCATCTCCTCGCTCGGCGGTTGCACGGTTGAGCAGCCCGATCTGTTCTTTTCCTACCGCCGCGACGGCGTGACCGGTCGGCACGGCGGCGTGGT
This sequence comes from Frankiales bacterium, assembly GCA_031367045.1. Taxonomy (GTDB): domain Bacteria; phylum Actinomycetota; class Actinomycetes; order Mycobacteriales; family SCTD01; genus JANLPD01. The sequence continues at coordinate 6,681 of JANLPD010000058.1, forward strand.
GCTCCTGCGGTGAACCGTGAGGACGAGCTCGCCGAGGCGCTCGCGGCCGTCGAGTCGCGCCTCAGTGCGGCGGCGCGAGCCGCCGGCCGGACGCGCGATGAGCTCACCCTCGTTGCCATCAGCAAGACCTGGCCGGCGCAGGACATCGTCGCCCTGCACGCCCTCGGGGTCACCGACTTCGGCGAGAACCGCGACGAGGAGGCCCGCGACAAGGCGGCTGCGCTCATGGGGCTGCGCGGCGCCGGCCTTCGGTGGCACTTCGTGGGCGCCGTGCAGAGCAGCAAGGCCCGCAGCGTCGCGTCGTACGCCGATGTCGTCCACTCGCTCGACCGGCTGTCGCTGCTCCGCGCGCTCAGCGCGGGGGCAGTGCGCGCGGGCCGGACCCTCGACGTGCTGCTGCAGGTCAGCCTCGATGGTGACCAACGCCGGGGAGGAGCTGTCGCGACGGATGTCCCTGCCCTCGCGGCGGCGACCGAGCGGGTCCCTGGCCTGCGACTGGCCGGCGTAATGGCGGTCGCCCCACTGGGCGCGGACCCCTCCAAGGCGTTCGCCGACCTGGCCGTGACCGCCGCCCGGGTCCGGGCCGACCACCCGGCGGCGAGCTGGATCAGCGCCGGCATGAGCGGCGACCTGGAGCAGGCCGTTGCAGCCGGGGCGACCCATGTGCGTGTCGGGTCGGCGTTGTTCGGGCACCGACCGCCCATCCTCCGGTAGTGTCCGGACCCAATCGGAGAGTCGTCACGCACCGTCCTTTAGGAGCCGACATGCCTGGCGCCATGCGCAAGTTGGGCCTCTACCTCGGTCTTGTCGAGGACGATGAGCACCACCGTGACCGCCGCTACGCCGATGACTACGACGACGGCGAGGACGAGCAGGGCCACGTGGGGTCCTTTGACGAGCCCGAGCCGGCTGCTGGGCCTGGCCACCGCCCCGTCACCGGCGGCGGTCGCTCCTTCGACCAGCGCGGCGCCAGTGCGCTCGACACTGCATCGATCCGCGCGGTGCCGGCACCTGCAGCTGCAGACCCGCAGCGGATCACCACGCTGCGACCGAGGACCTACAACGACGCGCGCGAGGTCGGTCAGCAGTTCCGCGACGGCACGCCTGTCATCATGGACCTGTCGGAGATGGACGACGTCAACGCCAAGCGGCTTGTCGACTTCTCCGCCGGACTCGTCTTCGGCCTGCACGGCCGCATCGAGCGGGTGACCAACAAGGTCTTCCTGCTCTCGCCCGAGCACGTCGAGGTCACCGCGGAGGACCGCGCCCGCATCGTCGAAGGCGGTTTCTTCAACCAGTCCTGACGCTCGGCGTCAGGGCCCGCGCCCACCACTTTGGAGCTCGTCACCGTGGCTGTCGTCGCCAGCATCTTGTTCTTCGCGCTGCTGGTCCTGCTGCTCCTGCTCATCTTCCGACTGGTCATGGAGTACGTCTTCATGTTCGCGCGTTCCTACCGGCCGGCCGGGCCGGTAGCGATCGCGCTGGAGCTGTGCTACTCAGTGACCGATCCGCCGCTGCGCTTCCTCGGCCGACTGATCCCGCCCTTGCGGATCGGCAACGTGCTCGTGCCGCTCGACTTTCTGGTGTTGTTCATTCTGGTGCAGGTCCTGATGTTCCAGGTCCTGCAGCCGTTGACTCGATGATGTCGCCAGCCGATGTGACCTGCCCCGACCTGCAAGCCCCAGGAGCCTTCCCGTGCCACTGAGCCCAGCCGATGTGAACGGCAAAGAGTTCAAGATCACCCGCAAGGGCTACAACGTCGACGAGGTCGACGCCTTTCTGGACGAGGTTCAAGCCGAGCTCGTCCGGTTGCTGTCCGACAACTCCACGCTCCGGGCCAAGCCGGGCCAAGCCGCTCCCGCTCCGGCCGCCCCCCCGGGCGAAACGGCTGTCCCCGCAACCGGCGCGCCGATCATGGCGGGCGAGACCGAGGCGGTCGCCCTTCGCACCCTGCTGCTCGCACAGCAGACCGCAGACGCCGCGGTCGCCCAAGCCCGCGCCGAGGCAGAGGTGATCGTGTCCGAGGCCCGCAGCGCGTCGGCCGCCGGCAAGGCCGAGGTGGCAGCGATCCTGTCCGACGCCCGCGGCAAGTCGGCAGCGGCCGACGTCGAGGCGGCCGCCAAGGTCGCCGCCGTTCTCGGGGACCTCGACGAAAGGCGCCGCCAGCTCGAGCGGCACATCGAAGACCTGCGCGCCTTCGAGCGGGAGTACCGCGTCCGCCTCAAGGCCTACCTCGAGGGCCAGCTCCGCGATCTCGACGGCCGCGGTACAGCCGACGGGGCCGGCTCAGGTGTGCCGGCTGGCACGCGAGCGGCCGCCGCAGGCGGCACACCCGGCGTCGCTGCGGGCGTAGGGACCCGTCCGGCGGTGTCCCTCGCGCCGGCAGCGGCTCCTGTCCCGCCCGCCCCCCCCAGTATCGCGGCGCACCCTTCTTCGGTGTCGTCTGCCCCTGCTCCGACGTTGGGGTCCGCGCCGGCCGTTGCCCCGGACCGACCGCTGCCCTCTGGCCCGCCGGCCGAGGCGGTCGCCCCTTCGACGGGACGGGCCGTCCCGCCGCTGGCCAAGGCCCCCGAGCCGGTCGGGCCGTTCACCGTCGTACCGCGGGTCGTCGAGGAGCTCGACGACGGCCCTGAGCCGCCCATCGAGCGCTGAGCACTTCCGGCTCAGCTGGACTTGTTTAGTAGGATTTGCCCGCTCTGTCGCCTGCCCGGAGGTGTCCCCGTGATCGTCATCAGCGGCGCGCTCGTCGCCGTCGCGCTCATCCTGCTCGTCATCGGTTTGACGGTCACGACGCTGACCTTGATCTACGCCTCTGTCGCTGTCAGCGCAGCCTCGCTGGTATTCCTGCTGATTGGGAGCCTCCAGCGCCGCGCCGGGGTGCCGGTCCAGTCCCTGCCCGCGACGGAGGCCCCTGTGTCCGGCGCGACGTCTGCCGCCAGCCCGGACGATGCGACCGCAGCCGACCCGGCCGGCAACGCTGCTGGCGGGGCCGTGGCCGCCGAGCCGGCCGCCGCGCCGGAGAGCACTGGCGTGCTCACCGGGATGGTCCATGTCGTCGAGGGGCGCCCGCGCTATCACGACGAGAGCTGCCGCTACCTGAGCGGCCGGGACGTCGAGGGGGTGGATGTCATGGACGCCCGCGCCGAGGGCTATAGCGAATGCGGCGTGTGCAGTCCCGATGCTGCTCTCGCTGAGCGCCGCGACGCTCTCTGAGGGAGTCGGGTCGGCTAGATGTGGTTGCGCTCCAGGGCGGACCGCTCGCGCAGGTCGACTGAGCGGAAGGGGTCGCGAGCGGGCGGGATCTGCATGGACAGTGACTGGCCCTCGCTGGACAGGCCCGCCAGGCGGAGCACCCGACCGAGCAGGATCGCTGTGGTGAGGCCGGTCTCGACGCCGGCCGCCGTCACGAGCATGCGGTAGACGGTGATGTAGTGGCGGGTGGGGGTGTCGTAGCTCCAGTCGACAGAGCCGAGGTGCTGGGCTGTGCCGTGGCTGCCGCCGATGCCGTCCCAGGGACCGCTCCAGACCTGGATGCCGGCGGGGCCCGCGGAGAAGCATCCCTTCGCGGAGATGTCCTCGCGGGCGGCCGCGGCGAGCAGGGCGCGTCCCTCGCGCTCGGGAAGCACCAGCGCGGGGCGGACCTGGCTCTGGAACGCCGTTGGCGACCCGGGCCGGGTCAGATGGAACGACCGGTGGACCGGCTTGGGATTCAGCTCGACGGTGTGCACGGTCACGAGAACTCCCCTGGGTCGCTGCTCCGGAGGGAGCAGTGCTGTGTGTCCCCAGCAGCATCGGCAGCCGGACAGCCCCCTCTGATGCCGCCATCTGGGTGAACCTCGGCACCGTTTGTGTTACGCCGACCCTGGAGGCTCAGCGACCGGCGAGCCGGAGGTGGAACGTCAGACCGAGCTGCTTGTCGCTGTGGGGCGCGACTTTTGCGGTCGGTGGACCTTCGACCACGCTGACGGCGAGGACCTCTGCGGCCAGCCGGGGAGCGCCCGCCTTTAGTGCCTCCGCGAGCTCTCCGGTCGCCTCCCACCAGAGCTCGATGCGGTCGCTGATGTCCAGGCCGGTCGACTTGCGGGCGTCCTGCACGAGCCGGATGACCTCGCGGACGAGACCGGCCCGGCGCAGCTCAGCGGTCAGCTCCAGATCGAGCGCAACCGTCTCGCCACCGGCGCTCTCCACGGCCCAGCCCTCGCGCGGCACCTCGGTGACGACGAGCTCCTCGGCGGACAGGGTCACCTCGGTGCCGTCGACCAGGACCGACGCGGTGCCGACCTTGAGGCCCGCTGCCAGGACCACTGGGTCGGCAGCCAGCACGGCCTGGGCGACGGTGTTGGTCTGCGACCCGAACCGCTTGCCCAGCGCCCGGAACTGCGGCTTGACCGACACGTCGACAACAGCGCCCGACAGCGGCTCGAGCGACCCGACGTTGAGCTCAGCAGCGACGAGGTCGCGCAGCTCGGCCGGCAGCGCTTCCCAGCCGGACGCCGACACGAGCGCGCGACCGAGGGGCTGGCGGATCTTGATCTTCGACGCGGCCCGCGCGGCCCGACCGAGGTCGATCAGCCGTCGCACCAGGGCCACCTGCCCGGCCAGCGACGGGGCCACGAGCGAGCGGTCGATCGCCGGCCAGGGGGCCAGGTGCACCGAGTCTGGCAGCTCGGACGAGGCGAACAGCACCGACCAGACCTTGTCGGTGATGAAGGGGGTGAACGGGGCCATGCACAGGGTCGTGATGTAGAGG
>JANLPD010000109.1:0-6849 GCA_031367045.1 Frankiales bacterium
GACCCCCACGGTGAGCGGGCTGGTCGCGGCCCTGAGCCGCCAGCCCACGGCGAACGAACGGGACCGGGCCAGTGCGGCCGTGGCGAAGCTGGGCGTGCAGTCCACGCCCTACATCGAGCGGGGTTACCAGGGCCGCTACGGACCGGGGCTGCTCGCCCTGCTCATCGGCAGCGCCATCCTGGTCCTCGGCGCCTCCGGCATCGCCACCGGACTGGCCGCGGCCGACGGCCGGGCCGACCTGGCCACGCTCGCTGCGATCGGGGCGACACCGACGGTCCGGCGCGCCCTCGCCGGGTTCCAGTCGGCGATAACGGCAGGGCTCGGCACGCTGCTGGGAGTCGTCGCCGGGCTGGTACCCGCGATCGGGATCCTGCGCTCGCTGAACGCTAACAACGGCCTCGCCCTCGTCGAGCGCCACCCGCTCGTGCTGCCCTGGACCAACCTGCTCGTCACGGTCCTGGTCGTGCCGCTCGTCGCCGGGCTCGCCGCCGCGTTGCTCACCCGGTCGCGGCTGCCGCTGGTTCGGCGGGTGGCGTGAGGGTTCGGCGGCTGGTTGTGCTCGCCCTGGTGGTGTCGGCCGTTGCCGCGGGACCGCAGGCGGTCAGCGCGGTGCGCGGCCATGGTGGACAAGCGGCCCGTCCAGCTCCTGCCACTCAGCCGGCCACACCGGGCGCAGCCACACCAGGGGTGGCCACATCGGGGGCGGCCACACCGGGGGCGGCCACACCGGGCGCGGCCACACCGGGGACGGCCACACCTCGGGCTCTGGCACCCGTCGCCCCTGGGGGCGCGGGTGACGCCGGCGACCTGACGCCAGCGCTGCGCCGCGCCGTCGGCCGGGCGATCGCCGCGGCTGCCGCCGACGGCGTCGAGCTCCGCGTCACCTCCGGCTGGCGGAGCCGCGACCAGCAGCAGCAGTTGTTCGCCGAAGCCGTCGCGAGGTACGGCTCCCGTTCGGTCGCCAGGCAGTGGGTCCTGCCGCCCGGCGAGTCGGCCCACGTCCGCGGCGAGGCCGTCGACGTCGGGCCCGCGGCGGGCGCGGCCTGGTTGCAGGACAACGGCGTGCGATTTGGGCTGTGTCGCCGTTACGCCAACGAGTCCTGGCACTTCGAGCGGCTCGCGGCCGCCAAGGGCTCGGCGTGCCCGGCCCGGGAGCCGCACGCGTGAGCCGCCGGTAGCATCCCTGACGGCCTTCCCCCTGCTTGCCAGAACCGGCCGGACGACGGGCGATCAGTGCACCTCAAGAGCCTCACGCTGAAGGGCTTCAAGTCCTTCGCGTCCTCGACGACGCTGCGTTTCGAGCCCGGCATCACCTGCGTGGTGGGCCCGAACGGCTCGGGCAAGAGCAACGTCGTCGACGCCATCGCCTGGGTGCTCGGGGAGCAGGGGGCCAAGGCTTTGCGCGGCGGCAAGATGGAGGACGTCATCTTCGCCGGGACCCCCGCTCGGCCGCCGCTCGGCCGGGCCGAGGTGACCCTGACGATCGACAACACCGACGGCGCGCTCCCGATCGAGTACGCCGAGGTCAGCGTGAGCCGGCTGATGTTCCGGGATGGGGCCTCGGAGTACTCCATCAACGGCAGCAAGTGCCGCCTTGTCGACATCCAAGAGCTGATGAGCGACAGCGGCATCGGGCGCGAGCTGCACGTCGTCGTCGGTCAGGGTCAGCTCGACGCCGTGCTGTCGGCCCGGCCGGAGGACCGCCGCGCCTTCATCGAAGAGGCAGCCGGGGTCCTGAAGCACAAGAAGCGCAAGGAGAAGGCCCTGCGCAAGCTCGAGGCGATGCAGGCCAACCTGACCCGCCTGTCTGACCTCACCACCGAGCTGCGCCGCCAGCTCAAACCCCTCGGTCGGCAGGCGGAGGTTGCCCGCCGGGCCGCGCAGGTGCAGGCCGACCTTCGAGACGCCAAGCTCCGCCTGCTCGCCGACGACCTGCTCCAGCTGCGCGGCAGCCTCGATGCCGAAGTTCGCGACGAGCAGGCACTGCGCGAGCGGCGTGGCGCGGTCGAGCGCGAGCTGACCTCGATGCAGGCGCACGAAGCCCAGCTCGAGGCGGCCTCCGCGGAGCAGGCGCCGCGGCTGACCCGGGCGCAGGAGACGTGGTACCGGCTGTCGGCGCTCGAGGAGCGGCTACGCGGGACGGCCGTCCTCGCCACCGAGCGGCACCGCCACCTCACCAGCGAGCTCGACGAGCAGGCCCGCCAGGGCCGCGACCCGGAGCAGCTCGACCGCGAGGCCGAGACGGTGCGCCAGCAGGAGGTGCAGCTCGCCGAGCTGCTTGCCCACGACGCCGAGCGACTCAAGGACGCGGTCACCCGGCGCACCGACACCGAAGCCGCGCTGGCCTTCGAGGAGAGGGCCCTCGTCGCGGCCCGTCGCGCCGTCGCTGACCGGCGCGAGGGACTGGCCACGCTCACCGGCCAGGTCGGGGCGCTGCGCTCGCGGGCGGTCGCAGCGGAGGCCGAGATCGGCCGGCTCGACCACGCGCTCGCCGAGGCCCACCAACGGGTCGAGCGCGCCACGACCGACCTCTACGCACTGCAGTCCGAGGCCGGTGGCCTCGACGACGGCGAGGTCGACCTGGACACCCGCCACGAGCAGCTCTCGGCCGCGCTGGCCAAAGCGCAGGACGTCGTCGGCGGGCTCCAGGTCGCTGAGCGTGAGGCAGAGCGGGAAAAGACCACCTGGGCGGCCCGCCGCGACGCCCTTGCCCTGTCGCTGGCCCGCAAGGACGGGTCCGGAGCGCTGCTTGCTGCAGCGTTGCCAGGCATCCTTGGCACCGTCGCCTCGCTCGTCACCGTTGAGCACGGCCACGAGGCTGCTGTCGCCGCGGCGCTCGGCGCGGTCGCCGACGCCGTCGCGGTCGCCTCCGCCGCCGACGCCGCGCGGGCGCTCGGTCACCTCAAGAGCACCGACGCCGGGCGGGCCGGGCTGCTCGTGGGAGGTGCGTCGTACGCCGAGGACTCGCCCTGGCCGGAGCTGCCCGCGGGAGCGCGCTGGGCGGTGGACCTGATCCAGGCCCCGGAGGCGCTCCGCCCGTCGGTGACCCGCGCACTGCGCCGGGTGGCTGTCGTGGAGACCCTGGAGGATGCGCGCATCCTCGTCGAGCAGGTTCCCGACGTCCGTGCTGTGACCGCAGCGGGCGACCTGCTCGGTGCCGACTGGGCGGTCGGCGGATCGGCTTCGGCGCCGTCGCTGCTCGAGGTCCAGGCTGCCGTCGACGAGGCGAGCCACCAGCACGATGACGCGGCCCACCGCCAGGAGCGATCGCGGTTCGAGCTCGTGTCGGCGCAGACGAGAGTCGACGAGGCGACCGCCTCGGTCGAGGACGCGCTCATCGCCCTGCACGAGAGCGATGCCCGCATGGCGGCGCTGGGGGAGCGGCTCGGCCTGCTCGTGTCAGCCGCCCGCGGAGCCGAGGCCGAGGCCGGTCGGCTCGTACAGGCGCGGGAGCGGGCCGAGGAGGCCCGCGACCGCGATCTGTCCGGTCTGGTCGAGCTCGAGGAGCGGCTGTCGCTCGCCCAGCAGGCGCCGACGGGGCAGGAGCCGTCCACCGACGTCCGCGACCGGCTGACCGGTGGGTCCACCGCTGCGCGCCAGGCCGAGGTCGAGGCCCGGCTCGCCGTCCGCACCGGCGAGGAACGGGCCAAGGCGCTGGCCGGCCGGGCCGAGTCGCTCGAGCGGGCCGCCCGGCAGGAGCGGGCTGCGCGCGAGCGGCTCGTCGCCCTTCGCGAGCAGCGGGCGCGCGGTGCCGCGATCGCCGCCGACGTCGTGCGCGGTGCCCAGGCAGCCCTGGAGCGGATCGCTGTCTCCCTCGTCGCATCGACGGCGGAGCGCGAGCAGGCGCAGGCCGCCCGGACCGTCACTGAGGGCGAGCTCGGCGCGCTGCGGGTACGCGGCCGGGAGCTGGCCGCCGAGCTGGACCGGCTCACCGACGTCGTCCACCGCGACGAGGTCGCCCGAGCCGAGCAGCGCCTGCGCATCGAGGTCCTGGAGTCGAGGGCCGTCGAGGAGTGGGGTGTCCCGCTGGACCAGCTGCTCGTCGACTACGGGCCCGATGCTCTCGTCCCGGTCTGGAACACCGAGGGCGAGCAGGACACCAAAGCCGAGCCGGGCACCTACGACCGGATCGCCCAGGAAAAGCGCGCGGGGGCGGCCGAGCGGGCCCTGGCCTTGCTGGGCAAGGTCAACCCGCTGGCGCTGGAGGAGTACTCCGCCCTGGAGGAGCGCTCCGCCTTCCTGACCACCCAGCTCGAGGACCTCAAGGACACCCGCCGCGACCTGATGACCGTCGTACGCGACGTCGACGAACGCATCCACGAGGTTTTCCAGAGTGCTTTCGCAGACACCGCCAGGGAGTTCGTGCACGTCTTCGCAACGCTGTTCCCGGGTGGCGAGGGCCAGCTTGTGCTCACCGACCCCGACGACCTGCTGACCAGCGGCATCGAGGTCCTCGCCCGCCCGGCCGGCAAGAAGGTGTCCCGGCTGTCGCTGCTGTCCGGCGGCGAGCGGTCCCTTACAGCCATCGCCATGCTGGTGGCCATCTTCCGGGCCCGCCCCTCGCCGTTCTACGTGCTGGACGAGGTCGAGGCGGCGCTGGACGACCGCAACCTCAGCCGCCTGCTGGAGCTGCTGGAGGGCCTGCGCGAGAGCTCGCAGCTCATCGTCATCACCCACCAGAAGCGCACGATGGAGATCGCCGATGCGCTGTACGGCGTCACCATGCGCGGCGACGGCGTCAGCGCCGTTGTCAGCCAGCGGCTCCGCGAGCGCGAGCCCGCCTGACGCCCGCATGACGAAGCGCCCGCAGCGGGGCTGGTAGACACGGGACGTGGAGCTCCTTGCCCTCGTCCTCGCCGTCCTCGCCGTCACCGTGGTGGTGGCGGTCGCCCTCGTCAGCAACCGCGGAGGCAGCGCCCCCCCAGCGCCGCGTCCAGGGGCTGACGACGAGTCCGATATCGCGTTGCCGGGCGACACCGCGGTGCTCGCGCCGACCACGCAGGTGGTCGCTCCGGCGTTGGACGTACCGGAGCCGACTGCCGGCCGGCTGAACCGCCTGCGCAGCCGCCTCGCCCGCAGCCAGAGCACCCTGGGCCGCGGGCTGTTCGCGCTGCTCTCGAGGGACGTCCTGGACGAGGACACCTGGCAGGAAGTCGAGGACACCCTGCTGCAGGCCGACATGGGCGTCGCCGCCACCCAGGAACTGGTGGATCGTCTGCGCACCCGGGTGCGCATCGAGGGTGTCAAGGGCACCGGTGACCTGCGCGTCATGCTCCGCGAGGAGCTCGTCACGACGATCGATCCCGGCCTCGACCGGACGCTCGCGACGCTGCCCCACCCCGACGGCCGGCCAGCGGTGATGCTCGTCGTCGGCGTCAACGGCACCGGCAAGACCACGACCTGCGGCAAGCTCGCCCGCGTGCTGGTGGCCGACGGGCGCTCCGTGGTCCTCGGCGCCGCCGACACGTTCCGGGCCGCCGCCGCCGACCAGTTGCAGACCTGGGGCGACCGGGTCGGGGCGCAGACCGTCCGCGGCCCCGAGGGCGGCGACCCGGCGAGCGTCGCCTACGACGCCGTCAAGAAGGGGATCGACGACAACGCGGACACGGTGCTCATCGACACTGCTGGTCGCCTCCACACCAAGACCGGTCTGATGGACGAGCTCGGCAAGGTCAAGCGCGTTGTCGAGAAGCACGGCCCGCTCGATGAGGTGCTGCTCGTCCTGGACGCCACCACCGGCCAGAACGGCGTCGTACAGGCCCGCGTCTTCACCCAGGCCGTCGAGGTCACCGGCATCGTGCTGACCAAGCTGGACGGGACCGCCAAGGGCGGCATCGTCATCAGCGTGCAGCGCGAGCTCGGCATCCCGGTCAAGCTGATCGGCCTCGGCGAGGGTCCCGACGACCTGGCTCCCTTTGAGCCGGCGGCCTTTGCCGACGCGCTGCTCGGCGACGAGGCCGCCCTCTAGCACCAGGTCCTTGTCGCCTCAGTGCGTGCGGTGCACGACGACGCACCAGTCGGCATCGTCACGCCAGGCATCGCCTGCCCAGGTGCTGTGCCGCAGGACGGGTGACAGCCCGGCGGCCGAACACCAGCCGTCGTACTCCCCGGGATCGAGACGGTCGGTGCGCCAGCCGCTCACCAGCAGCCCCCCAGGTTCGAGGTGGGCGACCAGCCGGCCAACAACCTCCGGCTCGGTGCCGGGTGCGAGGAAGACCATGACGTTGCCCGCTGCGAGCACGAGATCGAAGCGGTCCGGCAGGTCGAGCCTGGCGAGGTCGGCGAGCAGCCAGGTCGGGCCCTGCTGGCCCCGTGCGACGGCAAGCATCGAGGCGTCGCTGTCCACCCCCGTGACCTGGTGGCCACGGCGGTGCAGCTCGACGCCGACGCGGCCGGTGCCGCAGCCGGCGTCGAGCAGGCGCGAGCCCGGCGCGACCAGCGCGTCGATGTAGGCCGCCTCCCCGTGGACGTCGGCCCCGCCCGCTGCGAGGGCGCGGAAGGCTTCGTCGTACGACGCTCCGCGGTCCCCGCCTGTCTCCTCCAGCCACCTGGTCACAGCTGGAGTCTGCCCCTGCGATCAGCGGGCCGGGCGTTCACGGTGACGAAACACAGCCGCAGCAACCGTGACGTCCGCGAAACAGACCGACCACCGTCCGCGAAACACGCAGCAGACATCGTCCTGCGCAGTCCCCGATCACGAGGAGAGGTATGAAACTCGACACCGGCACCACCGCCTGGGTCCTGGCGAGCAGCGCACTCGTGCTGTTCATGACCCCTGGCCTGGCGTTCTTCTACGGCGGGATGACCCGCTCCAAGAGCGTCCTGAACATGCTGATGATGAGCTTCAGC
>JANLPD010000132.1:0-1507 GCA_031367045.1 Frankiales bacterium
GAGGATTTGATGAGGAATGGATTCAAGCGTGAGGTGGCCGGTCGGCTGCCGCTGGCCCAGGCGGCGTTGGAGGCGTTCGGTTTTGCCTTTGATTCCGCGTTTCTCGACAAGCTGTACGAACGCCATCGCGGACGGGGTTACACCGACGCCCTGACCTTTCCGCACCTGGCGGGCCTGGTGCGATCGTGTCTGCTGGAGCATGAGGGCAGCGGGCATCGCGGCTGCACCGAGGCCGAGCGGGACGGCACGCTGGGCGTCGATGAATCCAGCTTCTACCGCAAGCTCGCCAAGATGCCGGTCGCCGTCAGCCGGGCGTTGCTCAGCGAGGGCACCGCACGCCTGGGCGAACTGGGCGCCGCCCCCACGGCACGGGCGGCGGCGGACCTGTTGCCCGGCTGCTTCGACGGTCTGGAGCCGGTCATTCTCGACGGCAAGAAGATCAAGAACGCCGCCCGGCGCCTCAAGCCCACCCGCGGCTACAAAGGGGCGTTGCTCGGGGCCAAGGCGCTGGTGGCGATGTCGCTGCGAGGCGGAATGGCCCTGGCCATGAGCGACAGTCTCGACGGCCAGACCAACGACGTGCCGCTGGTGCCCGAGCTCCTGCCGCAGGTGCGGGCGGTGGAGAGCCGCCCGATCCTCTGGCTGGCCGACCGGCAGTTCGGCGGCCTTGGCATCCCGCCGCAACTCACCGCCCGCCCCGGCGACCACTACGTCCTTCGCGTCAGCACCAGCACGCCCTTCACCCCCGACCCGGCCCATCCCGCCCGATATTCCAAAGACGACAAGGGCCGCACCATCACCGGCGAGATCGGCACCTTCGGCAAAAAGAGCAACGCGCTCAAAGTCCGTCGCGTGACCCTGCGCACGGGCCATGCCCCCAACAAGACCGGTAAGGGCGACGGGGCCGGCGGCGACGTGATTCTGATCACCGACCTCACGGACCGAAAGGTGTACCCTGCCTCGGACCTGCTGAAACTCTACCGCCGCCGCTGGGGCATCGAGCGGATGTTCCAGGAGGTCACCGAGACCTTCTCGCTCCAACACCTGATCGGCTGCTCGCCCAAAGCCGTGCTGTTCCAGTTCGCATTCTGCCTGCTGATGTACAACCTCACGCTGGTGCTCAAGCGCCATCTCGCCGCCGACGGCGGGGTGGACGTGGCCATCGTGTCGACCCGCAACCTGTTCTACGACCTGCGCCGGGAACTGCTCGCGTGGAACTACCTGGAACTGGACCTGCCCGGCCACATCCCCACCGATGCCCCGGCCATGCGGCGGCGGTTGGCGGCACTGCTCCAAGGCCTCTGGGATCCGAAAGTCTACACCAAGGCCCAGGATCAAAAGCCACGCACGAAACCCTACCGAACGAGCCTGCTGGGCGGCCATACCTCGGTGCAGAAGATTCTGGAGGGAAAGGTGAAAGTCCGGGTTTTGAAAAGTTGAAAGAACGCGGAAGGGCTGGGGTTAGGGTGAGGGGTCTTGCGTTTTACGCTCTATGAGTCGAGAAGTC
>JANLPD010000139.1:0-12411 GCA_031367045.1 Frankiales bacterium
GGCGCCGTCGTCAGCGACGACGCCGACCGGGTGGCCGAGGGGGTGCGGCGCCACGCGCTGCGGTACCGCCAGCCAGCGGTGAACCCGCAACGGGTCGTCATTGAGATTGCCGTCGACCGGGTCCTCGGTCGGGGCTGAACCTCGCACCGACCACGACCACCGACCGCAGACCGCGACTTCCTGGCTTGGAGCGACGGTTTTCGGCCGGCAAAACGTTGCTGCGACCCAGGAAGTGCCGCGGGTGGGCGAGGCAGTCCCGGTGGGCGAAAAGGTCCCGGTGGGCGAAAAGGTCCCGGTGGGCGAAAAGGTCCCGGTGGGCGAAAAGGTCAGACCGGCGGCGGGATGCGCCCCTCCCAGGCGGTGCTCAGCACCACGGTGGTCCGGGTGGAGACCGAGGCGGCGGCCCGGATCTCGCGCAAGAGGGTCTCCAGGTCGGCCGGCAAGGCCACCCGCACCTTCAGGATGTAGCTCTCGTCGCCAGCGACGCTGTGGCAGGCCTCGACAGCGGTCAGGTGGCGCAGGCGCTCGGGGTAGTCGTCCGGAGCGGCCGGGTCGGTCGGGGTGATGGACACGAAGGCCGTCAGCGGCAGGCCGACCTGCACGGGGTCGAGCGAGGCGGCATATCCGGTGATGGCTCCGCGCTGTTCGAGGCGGCGCACCCGCTGATGGACAGCGCTGGTCGACAGGCCGGTCTCCTTGGCCAGGTCGGTGTAGCTGCGTCGGCCGTCCTCGGCCAACAGCCGCAGGACGTGCCGGTCGAGTGCGTCCAGATCGCTCATCGGTGCGTCCTTGGTATGCCGGGTGGGGCGGGTGTGCCGGACGTGCCGGGCGTGCCGGGCCTGCCGGACCTGCCGGACGTGCCGGGTGTGAGCGGCGTGAGGGCCCGCCCGATGACCACCCGCTGGATCTGGTTGGTCCCCTCGAAGATCTGCATGATCTTTGCCTCCCGGAAGTACCGCTCGGCCGGGAAGTCCTCGACGTAGCCGTAGCCGCCCAGCACCTGCACAGCGTCGGTTGTGACCCGCATGGCAGTGTCCGACGCGAACATCTTGGCCATGCTGGCCTGGGTCGCGTAGGGCATCCCCTGGTCCTTGCGCCGGGCGGCCGAAAGGTAGAGCGCGCGGGCGGCCTCGACCTGGGTTGCCATGTCGGCCAGCAGGAACGACAGCCCCTGGAAGTCAGCAATCCGCTGCCCGAACTGTCTGCGCTCGCGGGCGTAGTCGACAGCGAGGTCCAGCGCCGCCTGGGCCAGCCCCACGGCGCAGGCCGAGATCCCGAGCCGGCCGCTGTCCAGCGCGCTCATCGCGATCCGGAAGCCCTGGCCCTGCCCGGCGAGCAGGCGGTCGGCCGGGACGCGCGCGCCGTCGAGCAGGATGGACGCCGTCGGGGAGGACCGCATGCCCATCTTGCGCTCGGGCCGCTGCGGCAGCAGGCCGGGCGTGCTCGCATCGGCGAACAGGCAGGAGATCCCGGCGGGACCTTCTTCCCCGGTGCGGACCATGAGGTTGTAGACGTCGGCATGGCCGCCGTGCGTGACCCAGGCCTTGGTGCCGTCGACCACGTAGCTGTCGCCCTCGAGGCGTGCTCTGGTCACCAGAGCGGCCGCATCGGAGCCGCTCTGCGCCTCGGACAGGCAGTAGGCACCGAGCAGTTCACCGCCGAGCAGGTCGGGCAGCCAGCGGTCCTTCTGTGCGTCGGTGCCGTAGGCCGACAGGGGAAAACACGACAGCACGTGGACGCTTACGCCAACGGCGACGGCCGCCCAGGCCCGACCGATCTCCTCGAGCACCTGCAGATAGACCTCGTAGGGCTGACCCCCTCCGCCGTACCGCTCCTCATACGGCAACCCCAGCAAGCCGGCCCGACCCAGGGTGCGGAACAGCTCGCGCGGGAATTCCGCCCGCTCCTCCATCGACGCCGCCTTTGGGGCGACCTCGCCGTCCACGATGTCGCGCACCAGCCCTAGCAACGCCTCGGCCTCGGGGGTGGGCAGGCTGCGGACGACGGCGGGCACAGCGACCTCTTATCTGGAGCAGGGCTGACCCCCGCAGGCTATCGGCGTTTGGCCGGGGTGGCAGGCTCGGCGGGTGACCGGTCAGCTGACGCTCCTTGACGCTCCGTCGCTCTGGTACCGCGCGTTCCACGGGGTCCCGGACTCGGTGCTCTCGCCGCGGGGTGAGCCGGTAAACGCCGTCCGCGGCACGCTCGACCTGGTGGCCCGCATCGTCAGGCAGACGCGGCCAGGACGGCTGGTGGCGTGCCTCGACCTCGACTGGCGGCCGGCCTTCCGGGTGGGGGCTGTCCCGTCGTACAAGCTGCATCGCACGCTGGAGGGCGGCGCCGAGGACGAGCCGGCCACGCTGGGCCCGCAGGTAGCGGTCCTGCTGCAGGTGCTGGCGGCGATCGGCGTGCCCGCGGTCGGCTTCGAGGGGCACGAGGCGGACGACGTGATCGGGACGCTGGCGACGCGCGAGACCGGCGCCGTGGACGTCGTGACCGGCGACCGCGACCTGTTCCAGCTGGTCCGCAGCGACGGTCCGGTCCGGGTCCTCTACACCGTCGAGAAGATGAAGCCGTACGACGTCGTCGCGGTGGCGGCGAAGTACGGGATCCCGGGCACGTCGTACGCCGACTTCGCCTGCCTGCGAGGCGATCCCAGCGACGGACTGCCAGGGGTCAAGGGCGTCGGGGAGAAGACGGCAGCGGCGCTCGTCAGCCGTTTCGGGACGGTCGAGGCCATCGTGACAGCCCTCGACGCGGGTGAGCAGGACGGCTTTCCGGCCGGCGCCAGGGCCAAGTTGGAGGCGGCCCGCGACTACCTGGCGGTGGCGCCCGCGGTCAGCCGGGTCGTGCGCGACCTGCCCCTACCGCAGCTGGACGACGCGCTCCCGCAGGCACCGCGCGACCCGGCGGCGCTCGTCGCGCTGTCCGACCGCTGGGGCCTGGACAGCCCGCTGGAGCGCTTCCTGGCGGCCCTGGAGCTGGCCCACAGCTCCTGACGCAGCGACAACCTCGCCCGATGGCCGGCCAGAACAGCTCCGCGGTGGCACACTGCTACTCGTGGGTAACACCAGCTTCTCGGTGCACAGCCGGGCCGCCGACCTGGCCCTGCTGGGCGACGAGGAGTTTGACGTGCTCGTTGTCGGGATGGGCGCCACCGGCGCCGGGGTGGCGCTCGACGCGGCGAGCCGTGGGCTTCAGGTCGCTGTCGTGGACAAGGGCGACCTCGCCAGCGGGACCAGCGGCAAGAGCAGCAAGCTCGTCCATGGCGGCCTGCGCTACCTGCAGAACTACGAATTCGGGCTGGTCCGGGAGAGCGTCCGGGAGCGGCAGCTGCTGATGCGGCTCGCGCCGCACCTGGTCCGGCCGATGGACTTCCTCTACCCGGTGTGGCCAGATACCGCCAAGCGGCGGCTGCTTGGGCTCGGTCTAACGACGTACGACGTGTTCGCGTTCGCCTCGCTCGGCAGCCGCGGCGGTGACGTCCGTCGCCACGAGCGGGTCGGTGCCGAACGGGCGGCGCAGCTGGCCCCTGCCCTGGCCGGCAGCGGGCTGTCGTACTCCTACCTCTACCGCGACTGCGCAACCGACGACGCACGGCTCGTCTTGGCGGTGGTGCAGGCGGCCCGTCGCTTCGGTGCGCTGGCTGCCACCTACGCCGAGGTGACGGACCTGGCCAAGGACGCAGCCGGCGTGGTGGTGGGTGCCACTGTGCTCGATCGGCGCAGCGGTTCTCTGCTCCCCGTCCGGGCCCGCCACGTCGTCAACGCGACCGGTGTGTGGGTGGACCAGCTCCAGGGGTTCGAGGAGCCGGGACGCAGATCGGTCGTACAGCCCAGCAAGGGTGTCCATCTGGTCGTGCCGCGAGAGCGGCTACCACTTCTGGACGCGAGCATCCTGCTTCCCAGCAAGCAGGGTGATGGTCGTTCGATGTTTGCGATCCCCTGGGGGGCGCAGACGATCCTCGGTACGACGGACACGCCCTACGACGGTGATCTCGAGGACCTCTCCCTGACTGGCGAGGACCTCGACTATGTGCTTGCGGCTGGCAACGACGTGTTTCGCCGTGGCCTGCGTGACGACGACGTGCTTGGTGCGTGGGCGGGCGTCCGACCGCTGATCCGCGAGCCTGGGTCCTCGGCCATGTCGGACATCAGCCGCCGGCACACCCTGGTCGAGGGGTCGGGCGGGCTGCTGACGATCACCGGGGGCAAGCTGACGACCTACCGACGGATGGCCAAGGACGTCGTCGATCGCATCGTCGCGCGCGACGGCCGACGGGCCCGGTGCCGAACGCAAGAGATCGGTCTGTCCGGTGGCCGTCCGCTGAGCGACCTGCTCGCCGAGACGACGGCCGCGGCGGCGTCGCTGGGGCTGGCCGACGAGGTGGCGACGAGCCTGGTGCGCCAGTGCGGCGAGCAGGCGTCCGACGTCCTCTCGCTCGTGGCGGCCGAGCCCGCTCTGGCCAGGCGGCTGTCCGCCAACGCCCCGCACATCGCCGCGGAGGTCGTGCACGCCGCGCGTGCGGAGGGCGCCCTGACGCTGGACGACGTCTTCTCGCGACGGTTACGGCTCTCGCTGCGGGCCCGCGACGCGGCCCTGCCCGCCGCCCCAGCGGCTGCTCTGCTGCTGGCCCGCGAGACCGGGCGCGACGAGGTCTGGGCGGTCGCCCAGGTCGCCGCCTATGCCGACGCCGTCGGCCGCGAGCGGGGCGTCCTCGGGCTGCCCCGCACGGGCGACCTCGCCGACGTCGGCTGACACCCGCACCGAGGCGGTGCCGTGCAGGCGGTGCCGGTCAGCGGTCAGGCAGCCCGGCGGTTCCAGGGCATCCGCAGGACCGGCCAGACCAGGAACGCCTCGGCCTCCAGCGCGGCAACGGCCACGCGGGGGAGGTCGCTGGCGCCCGGGAAGCAGACGTAGCGCGGCTCCCACACCGGGTGGAACTTGGCATTGAAGCGGTAGAGCGACTCGATCTGGAACCATCGCGACGCGAAGACCAACAGTCCGCGCCAGGCCCGTAGGACAGGTCCAGCACCCAGTCGTTCCCCTCGCTCCAGCGACGACCGGAAGACGGCGAAGTTGAGCGACAGCCGACGGATCCCCAGCTCCGGCGCGCACTGCAGCGTCCGCACGATCAGCAGTTCGTTGAGCCCGTTGTCCGCCAGGCGGTCGCGACGCATCAGGTCGAGCGAGAGTCCATCGCAACCCCACGGGACGAAGTGCAGGAACGCCCGGAGCTGCTCCTGCTGGAAGGCCAGGACGGTGACGCACTCCTCGTCCATGGGGTCGCCGAAGCGGCCGAGTGCCATGGAGAAGCCACGCTCGGTCTCTGCGCCGCGCCAGGCCGCAGCCTGGCTGACCAGTGACGCCCGCTCCTGCGGCGGGATGTCGCGCACACGACGCACCTGGACCTCGTAGCCTGCCCGCTCGACCCGCGCAACCGCCTGGCGGACGTTGCGCATCGGGCGGCCGTCCAGCGAGAAGTCCGCCACCTCCACGACCGCCTCATCGCCGATCTCGAGCACGTCGAGCCCGGCGCGCGCCCACGCGCTGCCAGCCTGCTCGCTGCACCCCATGACGGCCGGCACCCAGGCGTGGATGTCGGCCTCTGCCATGAACGCATCGATGGCACCCGGCCAGGCCTCCGGGTCACCGAGCGGGTCGCCGCTGGCCAGCATCACCCCGCTGACGACGCGATAGGCGATGCAGGCCTTGCCGGACGGCGACCAGATCACGCTCTTGTCCCGTCGCAACGCAAAGTAGCCGAGGGAGTCGCGAGCGCCGTGGCGCGCGAGTAGCGCTCGCATCCGCTCCTCGTCCTCGCCGCTCAGGCTCGCCTGCGGCTCAGCCGGCCGGAGGACGAGATAGGTGGTCGTGACAAAGGTCAGGAGCCCCAGGGCCAGCAAGGAGTTCCCGACGAGGTCGTCGGCCCGGCGCCCGCTCGGGTCGTCCTCCCAGCGCAACGGGCCCGAGATGCCGACCAGGCCAAGCACGACGTGGTCCAGCACCGGCCCGATGTGGTAGCTCGAGGCCAACTCCGCTCGACGCAGGCCGACCAGCGCGGCGCCGAGCAGGGTGCTCGCGGTGAGCAGCACCAGCCCGATAGCAACGGCGCGCCAGCGGGTCCGCGGGTCGCCCCGCGCGTAGAACTCCCCGCGCAGGGCCACGAGCAGCACCAGCAGGGCCGCCGCGAGCAACGCCTCCTCGACGTCGAGTCCCTTGAGCACGTTCAAGGCGACGCTCCCGCCCAGCAGGACGACGACGGCGTTCCAGGCGCGCCGCTTGCGTCGCCGGAGCGCCCGGGCGAGAAGCAGCAGCAGGATCCCGGTAACGAGGGTCCCCGCAGCGCTGGCGGTGGTCAGGGCACCGGGCACGAACCCGGCCAGGATCCGCAGCCGCGCATGGTCGGCCCGCACGAGGGCACTGACCACGTCCGCGATGCCGACGAGCGCGCAGAGCGCCCCAGCCACCGGCGGCGCCCAAGGACGTCGTTTGCGCCGAAACCTGGTGGCGCGCACGCCGTCGGTCTCGCGTGCGGGTGCGGTCACAGTCACGACATTAGGCGTCAGACGACCGAGCTGTAGGCCACGACGCCCCGGCGCACCGCCGCCAGCGCCTGCCGGGCGGTCCGGCGCACCGGGGAGCCCTCAGGCGCGACGTCGGCCAGCTGGCCCAGCAGGTCGATGAGCTGCTTGCACCAGCGAACGAAGTCACCGGCGGTCAGGTCCGGGTCGTCGTCGAGGACCTGCTCCAGGCGGGCCCCCGACGCCCAGCGCCACGCCGCCCAGGACAAGCCGGGGTCCGGGCGTCGCAGGAACGACAGCCGCTGGCGTGACTCCTGTTCGGCCAGCTCGTCCCACAGCGCTTCGGTGCGATCCAGGGCGATGCGCACGGCGCCGGCCGGGACCGGTGGCCCGGCTTCCTCCGGACGGCGGCTCTCATAGACCAGGGCCGCCACCACTGCGGCCAGCTCAGCGCCCGACAAGTCGTCCCAGAGCCCGCGCCGCAGGGACTCCACGACGAGAAGGTCGGAGTCGGTGTAGACCCTCGCCAGCTGAGCACCGGCGTCGGTGACTTCCTGCTCTGCCCCGGGCGCGAGGTAGCCCAGCCGCTCCAGCACGGCGGTCACCCGGTCGAAGGTGCGGGCGATCGACGACGTCTTGCCCTCGACCCGGCGCTCGAGCGCATCGGTGTCATGCCGCAGGCGGACCCAGCGCTCTGCCCAGCGCAGGTGGCCTTCGCGCTCGTCGCAGCCGTGCACCGGATGGCGGCGCAGGGCGACGCGCAGCTCGGCCAGCTGCTGGTCGTCCGCCGCCGCTGCGCGGGCCTTCTTGCCGCGGGGAGCACTTGGGATGTGCAGCGCCCGAAGTGAGGAGGACATGTCCTTTCGGGCCTGCGGCAGCCGGTGGTTGAAGTTCTTGGGCACCCGGACCCGGCCGACCGGCTCCACCGCCAACGGGAAGTCCGCAGCCGACAAGCGCCCGGCCCAGCGGTCCTCGGTCACCACGAGCGGGTGCGCGTCGCCGCCGAGCTGCAGGCCCGGGTCCAGGACGACGGCGAGCCCGCTTCGGCGCCCGTGCGGGACCCGGACGACGTCCCCAGGCGTCAGGCGCCCCAAGGACGCGGCAGCGGCGAGGCGGCGCTGCGCGGTCCCCTGACGGGCCAGCTCTGCCTCTCGGCCACGGATCTGCTCGCGCAGAGCGGTGTACTCCTGCGCATCTCCGAGGTGGCAGGACATCGCCTCGCGGTAGCCCTGCAGGCCCGTGACGTTCTTGGCGATCTGCCTGGCCAGCCCGACGACGCTCCGGTCGGCCTGGAACTGCGCGAACGAGGACTCCAACAACGCCCGTGCGGGCTCGCGTCCCACTGCGCCGACGAGGTTGACGGCCATGTTGTACGACGGGCGGAAGCTCGACGTGAGCGGGTAGGTGCGGGTGGAGGCGAGCCCGGCGACCTGCTGGGGATCGAAACCCTGCTGCCAGAGGACGACCGCGTGGCCCTCGACGTCGATGCCCCGGCGGCCGGCCCGTCCGGTGAGCTGGGTGTACTCCCCCGGCGTGACGTCGGCGTGCGCTTCGCCGTTCCACTTGACCAGCTTGTCCAGGACCACGGACCGGGCTGGCATGTTGATGCCGAGCGCCAGCGTTTCGGTGGCGAAGACCGCCTTGACCAAACCGTCGACGAACAACTCCTCGACGACCTCCTTGAAGGTCGGCAGCATCCCTGCATGGTGCGCCGCGATGCCGCGCTCGAGCCCTTCGAGCCACTCCCAGTAGCCCAGCACCCGCAGATCCTCGTGCGGGATGGCCCGGGTGCGCCGCTCGACGTGGCGCCGGACCTTGTCTCGCTCCTCTGGCGTGTTCAGGCGCAGGCCCGACCGCAGGCACTGCTCGACCGCGGCCGCGCAACCGGCCCGGCTGAAGATGAAAGTGATTGCAGGCAGCAGGCCGTCGCGGTTGAGCCGCTCGACGACGGCCGGCCGCGACGCGGTGGGCCCGCGCTGCGCCGGCCGGCCGGGGCGTCCGCGCGGCGGCCCGAACCGACCTTCCTCGCGAGCCAGCCGCACTAGCTCCGGGTTGACCTCGTGCTGGGGGTGTTGCGGCGAGCTTTCGACGAACAGGTCGTACATCCGCGTCCCCACCAACACGTGCTGCCACAGCGGGACCGGCCGGTGCTCTTCGACCACGACCTCGGTGTCACCGCGCACGGTGACCAGCCAGTCTGCGAACTCCTCCGCGTTGCTGACGGTGGCGGACAGCGACGTCAGCTGGACCGATTCGGGGAGAGCGATGATGACCTCCTCCCAGACCCCCCCGCGGGCCCGGTCGGCGAGATAGTGGACCTCGTCCATAACGACGTGGGACAGCCCTCGCAAGGCAGCCGATCCGCTGTACAGCATGTTGCGCAGGACCTCGGTCGTCATCACGACGACATCGGCGTTGCCGTTGACCGCATTGTCGCCGGTTAGCAGGCCGACCCGGTGCTCGCCGTACCGCGCCTTGAGGTCGGCGTACTTCTGGTTCGACAGCGCCTTGATCGGCGTCGTGTAGAAGCACTTGCCGCCGCCGCGCAACGCAAGGTGCACGGCGAACTCCCCGACAACCGTCTTGCCGGCCCCAGTTGGTGCGGCCACCAGGACCCCGCGCCCGGCCTCCAGGGCCTGGCAGGCCGTGCGCTGGAAAGCGTCCAGCCCGAAGGGATAGCCGGTCTCGAACTCGCTGAGGGCAGCTCCGCCTTGCGTACGCCGAAATGCCGCGTAGCGCTCGGCGGGACTGGTCACCATCTGAGGTTAGGTTGCCGCCCCTCAGGCAGCGGTTCGACCACCGGCGAGGCACAGCACCGGGAGAGGCGCGGTGCGGGTCACAGACGTGAGGTGGGGGTCTCGAGCGGCGACGTCTCGTCGTCGCCCAGACCCTCCGGCAGTCCGGTGCCGTTCTTGCGGCTACGCCGCTCACGCAGCCGGCCGACCAGGATGCAGACCTCGTAGAGAAGGCAGATGGGGATAGCCATGAGGACGAAGGTGATCGGGTCCTGCGACGGCGTGATGATCGCGGAACCGACGAAGATCGCCATGATCATGCCTCGCCGCATGGCCCGCATCCGGTCCGCCGACAGCACCCCCACGAGGTTGAGGAACAAGATCACGACCGGGAACTCGAAGGCGATGCCGAAGGCCAGTAGGGCCAGCGTCACGAAGGACAGGTAGTCCTGCAGCGTGACGATCTGCCCGACGTTGGCCCCGCCCACGCCGAACAGGAAGTCCAGCCCCCGGTCGATCGTGAAGTAGGCAAACGCAGCGCCGATGAGGAACAGCGTCAGCGAGCCGGCCAGGAAGCCGCTCGCGTAGCGCCGCTCTTTTCGGTGCAGCGCCGGGGTGATGAA
The DNA here is from genome assembly GCA_031367045.1 of Frankiales bacterium. Classification (GTDB taxonomy): domain Bacteria; phylum Actinomycetota; class Actinomycetes; order Mycobacteriales; family SCTD01; genus JANLPD01. Next base: position 9,883 of record JANLPD010000139.1, read on the forward strand.
GGCCCCGATCTGGTAAAGCCAGATCGGCGAACTGATCAGGATGCCGCCGATGAAGCCGACCCGGAGCCGGACCTTGAACTGGTCGAAGATCCCGATCGCGACAAGCTGGCAGTGTGCCTTCCCGATCTGGGTGTGGCAGAACGGCTGGCGCAAAAAGTCGAGCACGGGCTGCCACTGCCAGAAGACCAGCACGCCGGTGATGCCTATTGCGAGCAGCGACTTGGCCAGCCGGTTGCGGAGCTCATACAGGTGCTCGACAAGGCTCATCCGCCCGTCAGCGGGCCGTTGCGTGCGCGCACCTCGACGGGGTGCGGCCACCTACGGCTGGTGGTCGGTCTGCGGCGCGTCGAGCCGCTTGCCGGTATAGGGGTCGAACAGCGGCTGGGCCGCCGGGACCGGCTGGGCCGGTTCGAGCGGCTGGCCGGTGTGGACGTCGAACGCCGCCGTCGGGGCGGCGGGAGGGGCGGACAACTGGAGCGGCTGCACGGCCGTTTCGTCCTCGTGCAGACCTTTGGTCTCGGCTTTGAAGATGCGCATCGACCGGCCGAGGGCACGGGCCGAGTCGGGCAGCCGACGTGCGCCGAACAGCGCCATGACTACGACCGCGATGATGAGGATCTCTGGTGTGCCAAGTCCTGGCATCTACGTGCCTCCCAAGTCGTCCCTGGAAGCGTACGCCGTCCCCGCGCCCGTGGGGATTCGCGTCTGTCGAGCGGCTATCTCGGTCGTGGCGCGCGTCACGAGGTCGCCGGTGTCAGCCACCTGCTTGCCGAGCGCTTTGACGGTCTTCCAGACGCGCAGCAGGACAACGGCCAGCGCGACGACGAAGAGCAGCCCCAAGGCGGCGTCGATCACGATCCATCTCACGCGGCAAGGCTAGCCCGGTGCCGGGTGTGCGCCAAGCAGTCGCCCGAGAAGGTGGTCAGCAGGCCTTGACGGGGGCGGCGGCGAGCTCAGCAAGCAGGTCGGACACGCCGAGCTGCAAGGCGAAGTCGAGCAGGTCGTCGTAGGACAGGCGGGGGCCAGCCTTGGGCTCGAGGGCTTCAGCAGGGATCTCCCACACCTCGGCCGGGACGCCGCCCGAGACGAGCAGCGACACGACGTGGTCATCAGCCGGCTTGCGGATCTTGTCCTGGCAGGCGGGACAGTCGAAGCAGTAGTACGACAGGGGTGCGTGGCTGCAGACCATCAGCACGACGTCGGCGGAGGTCAGCTCGACCTCCCCGCACGTGGGGCAGGACGCCTTGATGGTGGTCATGGCTCAGGGCCTCTCTCGATGTCTGATTGTCTCGACACGAGCGGCATCGGCAACCGGGTGACAAGGCTTGACCGCAACGCGGGGTGATGACTCGCAGTAACTACTACAGATAGGCCGAGAGCGCGGCGCGTGCGTCCGCACGGACCTGTTCGGCCAGCGCAGATGGCTCCAGGACCCTTCCCTGGTCGCCGAGACGCAGGGCGAGGCGCCGCGCCCAGGCCCGGTCGCCGACCCGCATCCGGACGATGAGGACTCCGTCGCCGACCTCCTCGACGGACTCGCAAGGGTGGTAGTCAGCCACCCAGTGGGCCCCCCGCGAAAGAGCGAGAACCACCAGCTCATCGGTCGAGGACGGGTGGAACAGGCCCTCGGACACGTCGCGGGGGGTCGCCTCTGCGGGCGGCGTCGAGCGTTCGTCGAGGACCCGGACGGTCTGCACCCGGTCCAACCGGAAGAGCCGGACCGCCGTGGCTCGGCGGCACCACGCCTCCAGGTAGCTCCGGCCGTCGACCAGCAGCAGCCGCATCGGGTCGACGTCGCGCTCGGTCACCTCGTCGCGCGCCGGCACGAGGTAGCCCAGGTGCAGGGCGCGGCCGGCGTCCAGCGCCTGGGAGACCGTAGCCACCACCTCCGGACTGGCCGGAATGGCCACCGCCACCTCGACCCGCCCCGCCGGCAGGGCCGCCGCCCCGGCCGCGTGCTCGACCTTGGCCAGCGTGCGGTTGAGCGCGTCCCGCTCGATCAGCCCCGGAGTCTCGGCCAGGGTGCGCAGCGCAACGACCAGCCCGAGCGCCTCGTCGACCGTGAGGCGCAGCGGGCGGTCCACCCCGGCCGACTCGATGAGGGTGACCGTCTCGCCCTCCCACTCGAGGTCGATCAGGTCCCCTGGGCCGTGGCCGGGCAGGCCGCAGACCCACAGCAGGTCGAGGTCCTTGCGCAGCCGGTCGACGGTGACCCCGAACGTCGCGGCGACATCGACGAGACGAGCGCCGGGGTGGCCCTGCAGGTAGGGCAGGAGCGCGAGCAGGCGAGGGAGCTGCTCCAGGCTGCCACCGGGTTGCGTCATGGAAGGCTCGCCGCCAGGGCGCGGAGCCGGCGTACGACCGCCGCACGCACCTCGGGAGGTGACACAACGACGGCGTCGGAGCCGAAGCCGGTCACCCGGTCGGCGAACCGCTCCGGGTCGGAGTAAGCCACGTCGACGAGGTCCCAGCCGGCGCCGTCGGGGCGGATCGCCGTCGCCCCTGAGCGCAGCTCCCAGCCGGCTCCCG
>JANLPD010000142.1:0-2023 GCA_031367045.1 Frankiales bacterium
GGCCATGTCGTCGAGCAGCCGGTCGGCGTAGTCGGTGATGCGGAAGTACCACTGGGTCAGCTCCCGCTTGGTGACCTCCGCGCCGCAGCGCTCGCAGCGACCGCCGACGACCTGCTCGTTGGCGAGCACCGTCTGGTCCCGAGGGCACCAGTTGACCGGACTGTTCTTGCGGTAGGCCAGGCCCTTCTCGAGGAACCGCAGGAACAGCCACTGCGTCCAGCGGTAGTACTCCGGGTCCGAGGTGTGCAGCCGGGTCGACCAGTCGAAGCTCACCGCGAAGCGGCGGAAAGCGTCGGCCTGGGTCTCGATGTTGGCGTAGGTCCAGGTGGCCGGGTGCTCGCCGCGATGGATGGCGGCATTCTCCGCCGGCAGCCCGAACGAGTCCCAGCCGACCGGGTGCAGGACGTCGTAGCCGCGGCGCATCCAGTAGCGCGCGATGACGTCGCCGATGCCGAACGCCTCGGCGTGGCCCATGTGCAGGTCCCCACTGGGATAGCTGAACATGTCAACGATGTACTTCTTCTCGGCGCCCGCGCGACGGCCGGCCCGGTTGAGGTCGAGGCGGTCCCACACCGGCAGCCACCGGTCCTGCTCGGCGTGCGGGTCATACCCCTCGCGGGTCTGGGGCTCCGTCATCGGTTCCTCCCTCGGCCTGCACATCTGACAGGGTCCTGGACATGAAAAAGCCCCCGTGGTCACGAGGGCGCCGCACCGGACTCTGCAGTCAGCGCGGCCTGGGAAGGAGCAGCGACGGGGTCATTGGCCCATCCTACGCCGCCGACGGTGCCACCTAGGCTGTTGCGGATGACGGTCGAGGTCCAGGCGCCCCCCGCCCCGGCCACCGGCTCACCCTGGGCCACCGCGTCGTCCGCCCAGCGCGGTCGCCGCCGTCGACTCCTGCTCTCCGTGCTCGTCGCCTTCCTGGCCGTCAGCATCCCGTTCGGCTTCCCGACCGGACGTGAGGTCATCACCGGCTGGATCCTGCTCGTGCTCTGGGCAGCCTGCGCCGGCGAGCGACGCATCTGGACCAAGGTCGTCGTCCGCGACTGGCTGCCGTTGCTCGTCGTGCTGTTCCTCTACGACCTGGTCCGCGGCTTGGCCGACCAGGTCGGGGGGAGGTTGTTCACCTTGCCGCTGCTGGCCAACGGCAAGGGCGGGGCCAATGGCCTGGACCACGCCCACGTGCTCGAGCCGCTGCACGGCGACGAGTACCTGTTCGGCGGGTCGGTCCCGACCGTCTGGCTCCAGGACCACCTGTACGACCCGGCCCACGTGCACTGGTACGACCTGCTCGCGGTCCCCGTCTACTTCTCGCACTTTTTCGTCTCGCTGTCGGTCGCCATCGTGCTGTGGGCCGTCAGCTACGACCTGTTCCGGCGCTACGTCTGGACACTCGTCACGCTGACCTTGGCCTCCGTCGCGACGTACGCGCTGTACCCGGCGGCGCCCCCGTGGATGGCGAGCCTCAACGGCTACCTGCCGTTCGGCGTGGACCGGGTCGCGCCGCACACGCTGGCGTCGCTCGGCTGGCACACGGTCAGCTCCGCGGTCGAGCAAGGGACGACCTACGCCAACTCGGTGGCCGCGATGCCGTCGCTGCACGGCGCGGTCCCGATGATGCTGCTGCTGTTCTTCTGGCCGCTGGTCGGCCGCCGACAGCGGATCTGCCTGGTGCTCTATGTCGTCGCCATGACCTTCACGCTGGTCTACGGCGGGGAGCACTACGTCACCGACCTGCTGGTCGGCTGGCTCTACGCGGCCGCCAGCGTCGCTGTCGTGTCCCGGGTACGACGTCACCGGGCCTGACCGCGGCGCGCGGATCGCCGAGGCTGCTTGCCCCGGCGCCGTCCCGGTCGTTACCTTGGCCCCCACCTACGACGTCCCGTAGGCACGTCGCGGTGGACCGCCGAGTCCTGCCCCCACCAACGCGTTCATCGACCTCCCGCCCAGCGGCGGCGAGCCGAGCACCGCAAGCGGGCAGGATCGGGGGACCCATCGTTCACGGGGCCCGTGAGGGCTCCTT
>JANLPD010000171.1:0-2330 GCA_031367045.1 Frankiales bacterium
GACCCCAGCGGACAGATCCTCACCGCCTGGATCGCGAAAGAGCAACTCCGCAAGCTCCTGTCGACCGCCAAGACCGGTGGCACCCGACACGACGTCGCGCACCGCCTACACCGGTTCAACACCTGGTGCGCCAACTCCAGCATCCCCGAACTGGAACGCCTCGCAGCGACCATCGAGACCTGGTGGCCCGAGGTCCTGGGCTTCCTACAGACCAACATCACCAACGCCGGAACCGAAGCGACAAACCGGACCGTCAAGACCGCCGCTCGCACCGCCTACGGCTTCCGCAACCTCGACAATCAACGCCGCCGAGTACGGTTCGCCTGCACCCGGCAACAACGCCGGGGCACCGCCAGCTGAGGGTGTCACTTCCCCCTTAAGTTCGAAGAGCCGCGAACAGGGTCGTGGTCCCGTTGCGCTTGTAGTCCTGAGTCTGTTTCTCCGGCACCCCCGGACGGAGCGGCAGGATCGGTGCGGTCCGGTCCAACGCCTGGATCTGGGTCTTCTCATCTTGAGCCGAGTTGGTTGTTATGCCGAGGTGGGCGTCGTTGGCCTTGTCGTGTCAGGGAGTCAGCCTCTTGGGTTGGAGGTGCAGCTCGGCATAATCCTGGCGGCTGGCTGACGCTTCTTGACGTGGAACCAACGGGGTTCCCTCGAGGAGGCGGTCATGAGCAAGCCGAGCTTTACGTGCGTGACGGGCCCGTTAGGCCCTCACCGGGCGGGGTTTGAGGCCGAGCTCGCCAGGATGGGCTATTCGCCGTGGACGGTGTCTGCGCATCTCTACCGGATGGCGGCCCTGAGCTGCTGGCTGGAGAGGCGGAAGGTCGGGCTGTCCGAGCTGGACTCGGCCGCTGTGCTGGTGTTCTTGGCTGACCCCGGAGCCAGCTGGCAGGCGGCTCGGATCACGTCACGCGGGATGGCGCCGCTCCTGACCTATCTGCGGGCACGCGAACTGATGCCAGTTCAGGTTCGGTCGTATGACGGGCCGATGGGCTGGCTGGTTGCGGAGTTCGTGAGCCACCTGGTCAGCGAGCGAGCCCTGGCTCCGCAGACCATTCGGGGGTACGAGAACACAGCCGTCAGGTTCCTCGCCGGCTGCGGGCTGGATCAGACTGTCACCGGGGAGTGCAGGCTGGTCACGCTCACCGGCAGGCTGATCAGGGACTTCGTCTTGGCGGAGAGCGCCCGACTCAGTGCTGGGTCTGCCAACAACGTCGGGTCTGGTCTGCGGGCGCTGATGGTCTTCCTCTACCTGCGGGGATATACCGACGGGTCGCTGGCCGACGCTGTTCCTCGGGGCGTGGTCTGGCGTGACACCGGACGATCGCGCGCGCTGCCCGCGGCTGATGCGCTGCTGCTGTTGGCGAGTTGCGATTGGGACACCGCCTGCGGGCGGCGGAACTTCGCCATCTTGACGCTCCTATGGAGGCTGGGGTTGCGCGCTGACGAGGTCGCGTCATTGCGCCTAGAGGATCTGGACTGGCGGGCCGGTGAGCTCGTGCTGCGCGGCAAGGGCAACCGCCTTGATCGGCTTCCGCTGCCGGTCGACGTGGGCGAGGTTCTGGCTGACTACTGCCAGCGCAGCCGCGTCTCGCGTGGTGACCGGCACGTGTTCTTAAAGACCAGGGCCCCCTACGACCGGCTGACGTCGTCGGCCGTGACCCTGGTCGTGACGCATGCCTGCGAGGTCGCGGGGCTGCCACGGTCGGGAGCGCACTGCCTGCGGCACGGCACTGCTACCGCGATGCGGGCGGCAGGGGCTCCGCTGCTGGAGGTCGGGCAGGTCCTGCGGCACGGCCGGATGGTCACCACGGCGTTCTACGCCAAGGACGACCTGACGGCGCTGACCACGATCGCGCGGGCATGGCCTGGGGTGCAGGCATGAACTCGCTGCGGCAGGAGGCCGTGGACTACCTGGCGGTCCGCCGGGCACTGGGCTTCAAGCTCACTGGGCACGACCGGCTGCTGGAGTCGTTCCTGACCTTCAGTGAACAGACCGGCGACGGCTCGATCAGCATCGCCGGTGCGGTGGCGTGGGCGACCTCGCCTGCAGGTCGGTCACCGATCCGTTCGGTGCAGCGCCTCACGGTGGTCCGTGGGTTCGTCCGCCAGCTGGCCTGCTTCGATCCCACCGTGCAGGTCCCGCCGGTCGATCTGCTCAGCGCGTCCTACCAGCGCCGCACGCCCTACCTCTACCGCGAGCGGGACATCGTCCGGCTCCTCGCGGCCGCCGGCAACCTTCGACCACTGTTCCGTGCCAGTACTCTCCGAACGTTCTTCGGTCTGCTCGCCGCGACCGGCATGCGGCTGGGAGAAGCGGTCCGCCTGGA
>JANLPD010000209.1:0-5723 GCA_031367045.1 Frankiales bacterium
GCTCCGACAACTCTGGCCGCGAGGGCTGCCGAGCTCACGCAGGCGCGCATCCCGTTCGTCCAGGCCACTGTCGTACGTGCCCTGCACCCGACGAGTGCGCACGCGGGCGACACGGCGCTCGTGCACGCCGACGGGGAGATCGAGGGCTTCGTCGGCGGCACGTGTGCCGAGAGCGCCCTGCGCGTCCACGCGCTCGAGGTGCTGGTCACTGGTGAGCCGCTGCTGCTGCGCATCCAGGCCGGCGCCCCGGAGACGACCATCGAACCCGGCGGCGTCACCGTGACGAACCCGTGTGTCTCCGGAGGAACGTTGGAGATCTTCCTCGAGCCTCGACGGCCGGCGCCCCGGCTGGTGGTCGTGGGCAACACACCGGTCGCGCAGGCGCTCCTCGCCCTCGGCGGACCGCTAGGGCTGGCCGTCGAGTTCTCCGGTGGGACCGACGGCGGCACCGACCCTGACTATGACGGGGTGGCTGCTGTCGTCGTCGCCTCGCACGGCCGGGGCGAGGAGCCGGCGCTGGAAGCCGCGCTGCGCGCCGATGTCCCCTACATCGCCTTGGTCGCGAGCCGCGTCCGGGCCGCAGCGGTGCTGGCCTCGCTCGACGCCCCGGACACCAGCCGGGTCCACAGTCCCGCCGGGCTGGACCTCGGCGCCCGCACCGCACCGGAGATCGCGCTTTCCATCCTCGCCGAGCTGGTGGCCAGCAAAGCCCTTGCCGCCGCACCCGCGAAGGTGCTGGGCAGCTTCGTGGGCTCCGGCGTCGACCCGGTCTGCGGCATGACGGTGGCCGTGTCCGACGAGGTACCGCAGGCCCTGGTCGACGGCGTGCAGCACTACTTTTGTTGCGAGCGCTGCCGGACCGCGTTCGTGGCAGAACCGGAGCGGTATGCCGCCGTCTCCTGAGGCAGCCGCCCCCGAGGCCATGCTGCCGGCGCGTTCCGGGGCCGACGCGGACATCGTGGCGCGGGTCCCTGACGTCGCCGCGCTCACCACCCTGCTCGACGATGTCGACTACCTGGCCGATCCGGGTCTTGCGACGGCGCTGTTCATGGCCGTCCGGCTGCCGCAGCCCCTGCTGCTGGAAGGTGAACCCGGCGTCGGCAAGACCGAGGTCGCGAAGGCGTTGGCGCGGGTGCTCGACACGCCGCTGGTGCGGCTGCAGTGCTACGAGGGCATCGACGCCGCCGAGGCGCTGTACGAGTGGAACTACGCCAAGCAGCTGCTCGCGATCCGGCTGGCGGAGGCCAGCGCGGAGCACCTGGACCAGGCGCTGCTGTTCGGCGAGGACTTTCTCCTGCGCCGGCCGCTCCTGCTCGCGTTGACCCACCCCGGTCCCCGCCCCGCCGTCCTGCTCATCGATGAGCTCGACCGGGCCGACGACGACTTCGAGGCCTTCACGCTCGAGCTGCTGGCGGAGGGCACGGTCACGATCCCGGAGCTGGGCACCGTACGGCCGACCCACCCGCCGATCGTGCTGCTGACCTCGAACCGCACCCGCGACCTGCACGACGCCCTGCGCCGGCGTTGCCTCTACCACTGGATCGACTACCCGCGGCCCGAGCGGACTGCCGCGATCGTGCGGCGCCGCGTCCCCAGCAGCGCGGAGCCGCTGGTCCTGGGTGCCGCTGCCGCCGTCGCCCGGCTGCGGTCGCTCGACATGGAGAAGCCACCCGGGATCGCCGAGGCGATCGACTGGGTCGCCGCCCTGAGCCTGCTCGGCGTGCAGCGCCTCGACGTCCCGTCCGCGCAGGCGACGTTGGGCTCGATCCTGAAGAACCGCGACGACCTCGACCTGGTCCAGGGCCGGGGGATGGACTGGTTGGTCGGCAGCGACCATGGCTGAGCTGGCACTGCTGCCGGTCGACCTCGCAGTCGGTCTCGCGACCGCACTTCACCGGGCCGGCGTCCCGGTCCCTCCCGAGCGGGTCGGCCGCTTCGCCGCGGCGCTTCGCCTGGTGCCGCCGGACCACCGCCAGCCGCTGTACTGGACCGCCCGCATCACGCTGGTGTCGGCACGGGTCCACCTGCCGGTGTTCGACGCTGTCTTCTCGGCCCTGTTCGACGGGATGCTCGACCCTGCGGACAGCCGCGGGGACACCACCGCCCCCCCGTCGGTCGGATCGGAGCCGCGAGACACCAAACCCGCACCTGCACAGAGCCGGCCGGCCGACGGCTCGGTCCCCGGCGGCCCCGCGTTTTCAGCGGGGGACGGGCTCGGCGACGACGACGGCCGCGATGCCGTGCTGGCCGCCGCGTCCGCCGCAGAGCGGCTGAGCCACACAGCTTTCGCCGAGCTCGGGTCGGACGAGATCGAGCAGATGCGCCGGCTCGTCCGTCGGATCGTGCTGTCGACGCCGGTCCGGCAGACCCGGCGCACCCACCCCTCGCAGCACAGCGGAGAACGGCTGGACATGCGCCGAACCCTGCGGGCGGCGCAACGCTCCGGCGGCGACCCGGTACGCCTCGTGCACCGCCGGCGCCAAAGCCGGCCGCGACGCCTCGTCCTGCTCTGCGACGTCTCGGGCTCGATGGAGCCCTACACGCGGGTGTTCCTGTCCCTGCTCCAGGGCGCCGTCACGGGTGCGCGGGCGGAAGCCTTCGTCTTCTCCACGCAGCTGACCCGGCTCACCCGCCAGCTGGCCCTGCGTGATCCCGACCAGGCGCTGGCCAAGGCCGCCGCCACTGCGCCCGACTGGTCGGGTGGCACCCGCCTGGCAGACAGCCTGCACCGGTTCCTCGACGGCTACGGCCGCCGCGGGCTGGCCCGCGGATCGGTCGTGGTGGTGCTGTCGGACGGCTGGGCGCAGGACGACCCCGAGCTGGTGGCCGCGCAGATGGCGCGCCTTCGCCGGCTGGCATTCCGGATCGTCTGGGTCAACCCCCGCAAAGCGGCCACAGGCTTCGCGCCGCTCGTGGGGGGGATGGCCGCGGCCCTGCCCTATTGCGACGCCTTCGTCAGCGGGCACAGTCTCGAGGCGCTCCACGAGGTGGCTGCGGCGATCCGCGCACCGTTCACCAGCACCACCGAGAGGAATTGCTGATGCAGCTCGACAGCACGTTCGCCGTTACCGCCCCCATCGAACAGGTGTGGCGCACCCTCATGGACTTCGAGAAGGTGGCCGGTTGCGTCCCGGGCGCCGAGGTCCTCAACAAACTTTCCGAGGACGCCTACCAGGTCGGCATGTTGGTGAAGCTGGGCCCGGTCACCATGCAGTACAAGGGCCAGATGGAGGTGGTCGAGCGGGACGAGGCCGGCCATCGCGCGGTGCTCAAGGGCCAGGCCAAGGAGGCGCGGGGCCAAGGCACAGCGCAGGCGACAGCCCAGCTCCAGCTGGTCGAGGACGCGGGGACGACCCGGGGCTCGGTCAGTGCCGAGGTGGCCCTCTCGGGGCGGGCTGCGGCGATGGGGCAGGGCGTCATCGGCAGCGTCACCGACCAGATGATGGTCCAGTTCGCGCAGAACCTGCAGGCCATGCTCAACGAGCCCGGCCCAGCAGCCGCGGCGCCGGCCGGGTCCAGCGCCGTGCCAGCCACCCCCATGCCAGCCACCCGCCGTCCCGCAGCGGCCGACAGCCTGGACGCTCTGGCGCTGGCCCGGGGGATGATCGAGACCCAGCTACGCGAGCCCCGGCGCGTGCTGCAGCTGCTGGCCCTCGTTGCCGTCCTGGCCTACAAGTTGGGCCAGCGAGCCACCCGGCGGCGGGCTCGCTAGTCGGCGACCCGCGGAGTGCGCCGGAGTTAGCCGAGTTCTTCGGGAGCGAACTCTCGTTCAGCGGGCCTCGGCCGCGCGCAGGCGGCTGCACATGACCATCAGCAGTGCCTTGGTCAGCTCCGGCTCCTCGTCCAGGAGCGGTGCGAAGTCCCAGCCGACCAGCGCCAAGGTGGTCGCCTCGCTGGTCGTGCGCACGGTGGCCGAGCGCGGTTTGCCGTCGATCAAGGAGATGTCACCGAAGTAGTCTCCGGCCCCGAGGCTGCGGGCCACCGCGCCCCCGACCAGCACGTCCGCCGTGCCGTTGATGATCAAGTGGAAGCCGACCCCGTCCTTGCCCTCCACCGCAATCTCTTTGCCTGCAGGGTGCTGCACCGTGCGGGTCCTGGCAGCAACTTTGTCCAGGGCCCGTCCGTTCAGTGCGGCGAACAGATCGACCTTGCGAAGGGCGTCGGACGCGGACGGGTTGGCTGCCATGAGTTCTCCAGGTCTTTGTCGGCGAGCGCCGACAGACTACTGGGAGAACACCCCGTAAGCCGCCCGCAGGCTAGCGTCGCCACCATGGCGGCCAAGAAGACCGAGCGGCTGCTCAACCTGGTCATCTGCCTCCTCGCCACCCGGCGCTTTCTGTCGGTGCAGCAGATCCGGGAAGCTGTCCCGGGCTATGAGCAGGGCTCCGAGGAGGCCTTCCGCCGAATGTTCGAGCGGGACAAGGAGGAACTGCGCGACCTCGGGATCCCGCTGGAGACCGGCACCGACTCGCACGCTCACGACGACGAGCACGGCTACCGGATCGCGCGGCGCGACTACGAGCTCCCGGAGATCTCGCTGGCTCCTGACGAGGCGGCCGTCCTCGGCCTCGCAGCCCGACTCTGGCAGTCTGCGCCACTGGCCGGTGCAACCGCCAGCGCCCTGCTCAAGCTGCGCGCGGCCGGGGTGGACCCGCCGCCGCCCCCGGCCGCCCTTGAGCCGCGGGTCGGCGCCAGCGAGCCAGCCTTCACCGCCTGCTGGGAGGCGGTCCGCGACGGTCGCGCCCTGCGCTTCTGCTACCGGACGAGCAGCCGCCCCGAGCCGGAGGACCGCGAGGTCGAGCCGTGGGGCGTCGTCTCCTGGCGCGGTCGCTGGTACCTCGTCGGCCACGACCGCGGCCGCGCTGCCGAGCGGGTTTTCCGGCTCTCGCGGATCGTCGGTCCGGCCCTGCCGATCGGCGCCGCCGGCGCCGTGACACCTCCGGCGGGTCACGACCTGCGCTCGATGGTCGCGCGCTTCGCCGGGGCCGAGCCGCGCTCCACCGCTGTGGTCCGGCTCCGGTCGGGAGCCGGGTGGGAACTGCGCATCGGCGCGACGGCGATTTGCCCCGACGGCGCGGGTTGGGACCTCGTCGACGTGGCTTACTCCGACCCGGAGCGGTTCGCCGACCGGGTGACCGGCTTCGGCTCCGATGCCGTCGTCCTGTCGCCTCCCGAGGCGCGCGAGGCGGTCGTACGCCGGCTCCGCGCCCTGGCGGCGAGCCTTCCATGACGCAACCCGGTGGCAGCCTGGAGCAGCTCCCTCGCCTGCTCGCGCTCGTGCCCTACCTGCAGAGCCACCCCGGCGCTCGTCTCGTCGATGTAGCCGCGACGTTCGGGGTTACCGTCGACCGCCTGCGCAAGGACCTCGACCTGCTATGGGTCTGCGGCCTGCCCGGCCACGGCCCGGGGGACCTGATCGACCTCGAGTGGGAGGGCGAGACGGTCACCCTCATCGAGTCGGCCGGCGTGGACCGCCCGCTGCGCCTCACGGTCGACGAGGCGCTCGGGCTGGTCGTTGCGCTACGCACGCTGGCCGAGACTCCGGGACTGATCGAGCGGGAGGCGCTCAACCGCACGCTGGCCAAGGTCGAGCAGGCGGCCGGCGCGGCGGCCCTGCCGGCGGGGCGGGTCGAGGTGGCGGTGGCCATTCCGGCCAGTCCGGAGGTGGTGGCTACGGTCTCCCAGGCGCTGGACGCCGGCCGCGCCCTGCACCTGGGCTACCT
>JANLPD010000212.1:0-1593 GCA_031367045.1 Frankiales bacterium
CGGAAGAGGGGCCGAGGCCGACATCCGCCTGGTCGACACCGGCGTCTCCCGGCGGCACGCCGAGCTGCACCGCGATCCGGACGGCACCGTCGTCCTCCTCGACGCAGGCTCCACCAACGGCACGCTCCTCAACGGGCGCAAGGTGCACCGGGAACAGCTGGCCGACGGCGACCTGGTCCAGGTCGGCACCACCACGATGACGTTCCGGGAGACGGCCACCCCGGCTGTCCAGGCGGGTGCCTGAGTGGCGAGCGCGCTGGTCGTCGCGCTGGTCAAGTACGGCCTGCTCGCGCTGCTCTGGCTGTTCGTGATCGCCGCGGTTCGGGTGGTGCGCAACGACCTGTCGGGGTCAGGCCGCCCGGGTCGGGTGCCCCCCGCCGACCGGCCCCGCGCTCCGGCACCAGCCCGGGCAGCCAACCCGAGCGGCAAGCAGCCGCGCCGCCGGAGCCAGGCCCGCACCCTGGTCGTCACCGAGGGCGCGCTCGCTGGGACCACCCTCACGCTGGGCGCCGACCCCATCACGCTCGGCCGGGCCGACGACTCCACGCTTGTCATCACCGACGACTACGCCAGCAGCCGACACGCCCGGCTGGTCCCGGCCGACGGCAGCTGGCTGGTCGAGGACCTCGGGTCGACAAACGGCACCTACCTCGGCCAGGCGAAGGTGACCCGTCCGACCGTCGTCCCACTGGGCCAGCAGATCAAGATCGGCAAGACTGTGCTGGAGCTCCGCCGGTGACGGCACGGGCACCTAGGGTCGGACGGTGACGCTCGGGCTGCGCTACGCCGCGCGCTCCCACGTCGGCTTGCTGCGTGAGGGCAACGAGGACTCGGTGTACGCCGGTCCACGCCTGCTCGCGGTCGCCGACGGCATGGGCGGCCACGCGGCCGGCGAAGTCGCGAGTGCCGTCGCGATCGCCGCGATGGCGCCCTTGGACGAAGACGCCCCCGGCACGGACCTGCTCGACGCGCTACGCCGCTCGGCGATGGCGGCCAACGAGCACTTGCGCGACATGGTCGCCGGGGACCCAGCCCTCGACGGCATGGGAACCACGCTCACCGCGCTGCTGTCCGCCGGCAGCCGGCTCGGCCTGCTCCACATCGGCGACTCGCGGGCCTACCTGCTGCGCGATGGAGAGCTCGGCCAGATCACCCACGACCACACCCTGGTCCAGGCCCTTGTCGACGAGGGCCGGCTCAGCGAACAGGAGGCCAACACCCACCCACAGCGCTCGCTCGTCACCCGTGCGCTCGACGGCCGCGAGGGCATCGAGCTCGACCTCTCGGTCCGCGAGGTCCGGGTCGGCGACCGCTACCTGCTGTGTAGCGACGGCCTGACCGGGCCGGTCGGCAGCCGGGACACCCTGCTCGAGGCGCTCCAGCTGCCGGAGCCACAGGAGGCGGTGGACCGGCTCGTCGCCCTCGCACTGCGCGGGGGTGGCCCCGACAACGTCACCGTCATCGTGGCCGATGTCGTGGACGACGACCACGTTGCGCAGGACCGGCCGATCGTCGCCGGCGCTGCGGCCGAAGCACCCCAGGCGCCGCCACCGGGGATCGCCGACAGCGCGGCCGGCCGGGCGCACGCCGCCG
>JANLPD010000217.1:0-3455 GCA_031367045.1 Frankiales bacterium
GACCTCGGCGCCGCGCTGGCAGTAGGCCTGCGAGATGTCATGCCCGCTGTTGCCCGCGCCGATCACAACGATCCGCGTTCCCGGCGCGACGTCGACGGCCGTCTCGGTGCTCGAGTGATGCATCGTTCCGGCGAACGTTTCCATGCCCGAAAGGTTGGGAATCACCGCGTCGCCGACTGCGCCGGTCGCAAGCACGACGTGCCGAGGGTGCAGGGTGCGGAGCGAGCCGTCGGCCCGGGTGATGTCGACGGTCCACGTCTGCGTGGCAGAGTCGTAGGAGGAGGCGCCGAGCGTCGTCCCCGTCCAGACGTTCAGGTCGAGGGCGGAGACGTAGCCCTCGAGCCAGTCTGCGAGCTTGTCCTTCGGCGCGTAGACCGGCCACGACTGGGGGAACTTCACGAACGGCAGGTGGTCGGCCCAGACCGGATCGTGGAGGACCAGCGACTCGTAGCGGTTGCGCCAGTTGTTGCCGACCCGCGCGTTCTTTTCGACCACGAGGGTACGGACCCCCCTTGTCTGGAGCTGCGCCGCGATCGAGAGGCCGCCCTGTCCGGCGCCGACGACGAGCACGATCGGCTCGTCGGACTCGAACGCGCGGTCCGCCGACCGCTGCAGGCGCCACGCGACGGCGCCGCCTTCGTGGACGTCGTTGCCGAGGGGGCGTCTGCAGGCGGCGCGGACCTCGTGACCCGTGAGGTCGTCCATCGCGGTGAGCAGCATCCACGCCTTCCAGCCGCCATCCGCGCTCTCGCGCAGCCTCAGCACGGCGGTCCCGACCGCCACCGGGGTCTCGAAGGCGAGGAACGCCTCGATCAGCCCACCGGGCGTACCCGAGCTGTCGAGGGTCGGCGGCTCGTCCGCGCGCAGGTCGAGTCGCTCGAGCGTCCGGCCGGCCCCGGCCGCGACGAGGCCGGCGGCGATCCGTCGATGACCGTGAAACGTGCGCAGGTCCCAGGTCACGCTCAACAGGTCGCGCCACCAGGAGTCCTCGAGGAAGAGGTCGGCCAGCGCCTGCTCGTCTTCGGCATGGGCGGCCGCGAGGAAGGCCTCCGTCCACTGGCTGACGATGCCCTCTGCTTCGGTCGGCTGAGTCATTCCGTACACCCCTTGTCGTCGGGATCCGTAGCCTAACAATCGATCGTTTCGCGTACTAGAGTCTTGCGATGGTCGACTGGCCAGGTGCGGGAGGGCTTGCTCCGGCTCCGCCTCCGGCACTGACGCGCGCGCCTTACCGTTGACCTTCGTGCCGACGGCGGCTCGAACTAGGCTCGCGTGTGTGAAATCAGCGGGCCTCGCGGCTCGGTAGCCATCATTTCCTGGGCAGGTACGCGTGAGCGTTGAAGTGCACCATATTGGCCTGACCGTGTCCGACCTGGAGCGGTCGGTCGAGTGGTACTGCAAGAATTTGGGGCTTCGCGACATCGGACGAGCTCATCTCGAGGGAGCCGCGATCTCAGAGCAGACCGGCCTCGCCGATACCGACATCGACATTGCGCTGCTTGCTGGCGAAAACATCGTGATCGAGCTTCTCCGATACGTGAACCCGATCGGCGACGACTACGTTCTGCGGATGTGCGACGTGGGCGCCGCTCACCCCTGCCTTGTCGTGAGCGACCTGGAGGCGACGTGCGCTGCCATGCGCGAGCGCGGCGTGGTCTTCCACGCCAGACCGGCTCGTCTGGTCGGCGAGACGGTCATGGTTTATGTGCGTGATCCGGATGGAATCATGATCGAGCTCATCCAGCCGGCGAGCGACCTGCGGCTCTCTAGGTTGCTCGAGCTTGCGGGGCTACCGAGGACCTCGTAGTGCACGAACCCGGAACAACGGCGATGGCGGGTGATTGCGTCGGAAGGGCCGCGGTGCTGGCTTTCTTCGGCGAGTTGGGCCGCAGTTCGGAAAGGCACGTTAAAGATCGAACGGGTGAACGGGGTGCTCGCCAACGGATCCAAAGGGAGTCGCACTGTTCGAGTGCTCCGCGGTCCGGGACGGGGAGACAATCTTCAGCGGGGTCGCCGAGGCCTACACGATTCGTACGGCAGGTTCTATGATATCAAGGCACATGTGTACGACATGCCCGAATGGGATCGTGCGTACCGAGAGGCCTAGTTGTGGGTGCCCCGGCGCGGGCCGCGATTCGCACACTCGTTCAGACGTCGAAGCATAAGAGAGGCGCGGCCGATGTTCAGGTTGGAGCAGAAGGCGGCGTTGATCATTGGGGGAGCGACCGGGATCGGTGCCGCCACAGCGAGCCTCTTCGCGAGCCTGGGTGCTTCAGTGGTCATCGCAGACATTAATCTGGCGGCCGCTCGGGAGCTTGCATTGGAGATCCAAGCCGACGGTGGTGATGCTGTGGCGGTGGAGGCCGACATCTGCCAGGAAATTGAGGTTCGCGGCGCCGTTGACACCACTGTCGCGAAGTATGGTCGGCTCGATATCCTCTTCAACAATGCCGCGGCGCTGGGGCTAATCAGCCAGGACCTTGACATCGCGTCACAAGACCTGGACATCTGGGAGCAGACGTTGCGGGCCGACCTCACTGGCCCAATGCTCGCCTGCAAGTTTGGGATCTTGGCGATGCTCCAGACTGGAGGAGGGAGCATCATCAACACCGCCTCGGTGTCCGGTATCGGCGCCGAGGTTTACATGACCGGATACCCGGTCGCCAAGGCCGGGCTGATCCATCTCAGCCGTTGCGTCGCACTTCAGTGGGGCAAGCACGGCATCCGATGCAACGCCATTGCGCCGGGCCTCACGCTTTCGGCCGCGGGACTCGCAATGCCAGATCCGATGCGCGACATGTACCTCCGCCACAATATGTTGCCCTTCATCGGCACACCCCAGGACATCGCGCCGCTGGTTGCCTTCCTTGCTTCGGATATGTCCCGTTACTTGACTGGACAGTGCATTCAGATCGATGGGGGTATCACGGGGGCGATCCCCATCGCCGCTGACTACCGCGACTACGCCGCAGGCCTCGCCACGCAGTCAGATGGAGCTGGGCAAGCGCATCTTGCCATCGTTGATTCTGACGGAGGCGATGCGGCTCTTCACCCTCGGACATCGTGACTCTCACAGCGATGTGAGCGCAACCAGAACGCATCGAGTCCTGAGGAACTGCTGGTCCACGTTCCGTGGTTTGCGGTCCACCCGGGGCGGACTCCATAGGTAGTAGTACGTCTGGTTGCCACGCTTCTTACCTACGATCGAAGTCAAATATGCGAAATACACTCGCTGGCTGCCGCCTCGAGGACCGACACGCGCATACCTGCAGGTCAGGGCCGGTTTTTGGACTGCGTCAGGTTAGTCGACCGCACTCATGATCGAATTAGCCAGGAAAGGCCCGCTAGGACAACGTCAGTCTGACAAGGCGGAACGCCTGGTCCGACGCCTCCAGCGATCTTTCGATGAGCACGGATGTGTGCGCGGCGCCGATGAACCAGTTGTGGGTGGGGTG
>JANLPD010000245.1:0-3097 GCA_031367045.1 Frankiales bacterium
TGGCGTGCAGGTGGTTGCCTCCCCGTCGTACTCCTCGGAGGTCTTGACTTTCCTGCACCGCTCGCACCGTCGCCACCCGCTCACGCCAACACCGTACGTTGCGGCGCTGCAGGTTGAGCGGGTGCACGGTGACGTCGCCGCTGTAGAGCCGAACGGTTTCCGCCGGATCGCCGATTTGCCAGGTTGGTAGCTGCCCGAGCGCTCACTGGCAGTTCGCAACGGTGGCGGTGGGTGTCGGCTGGGAAGGTGACGGGTGCCGACTTGGCTGTTCTTTGGTCGCAAGCAGTGGCAGCCGGTCACCCGCAGTAGGTGCCGGTGCGATCCGGGATGTGAACGGCCACTAACCTGGTGCTGGTGAAAATGACTCTCTACGAAGCCGAACACGAGGCTTTCCGCGACACGGTGCGGACCTTCGTCGAGAGGCAGATCTCGCCGTTCCACGCCGGGTGGGAGAAGGCCGGGATCGTTGATCGCAGCGTCTGGATCGAGGCCGGCAGGCAAGGACTGCTCGGGACCGACGTGCCCGAGGAGTACGGCGGTGGGGGGGTCAAGGACTTCCGCTACAACGCCATCGTCGGCGAGGAGCTGACCAAAGCCGGGGCTAGTGGCGTCGCCTTCACCCTGCACAACGACGTCGTGGCCCCCTACCTGCTCACGCTCACTGACGACGCGCAGAAGGCACGCTGGCTGCCGGGCTTCACCAGTGGCGAGATCATCACCGCGATCGCGATGACGGAGCCGGACGCGGGATCGGACCTGCAGGGTCTCAAGACGTCGGCGCGGCGAGACGGGTCGGATTGGGTCGTCAATGGCTCCAAGACGTTCATCACCAACGGCATCAACTCCGACCTGGTCATCGTGGTTGCGCGGACCGACCCTTCTGCCGGGGCCCGGGGGTTCTCGCTGCTCGTGGTCGAGCGCGGCATGAAGGGCTTCGAGCGCGGCCGCAACCTGGAGAAGGTGGGCATGAAGGCGCAGGACACCGCCGAGCTGTTCTTCGACGACGTGCGCGTCCCGGCTGGCAACCTGATCGGCACCGAGGGTGGCGGGTTCGGGCACCTGATGGACAAGCTGCCACAGGAGCGGTTGTCGATCGCCGTCGTCGCGGTTGCCGCCGCTCGCAACGTGCTCGACGTGACCATCGCCTACTGCAAGGAACGCACGGCGTTCGGCAAGCCGATCGGCTCCTTCCAGCACAACCGGTTCGCCATCGCGGAGATGGCTACCGAGGTCGAGATCGCCGGGCACTACCTGGAGAAGGCCGTCCGCGAGCACAACGCGGGCCGCTTCACGGTGCAGGACGCAGCGATGGCCAAGTGGTGGACCACCGAGCTGCAGAAGCGCGTCGTGGACAAGTGCGTCCAGCTGCACGGCGGCTATGGCTATCTGCTGGAGTACCCCGTCGCCAGGGCGTTCGTCGACGCTCGGGTCCAGACGATCTACGGCGGGACGACCGAGGTCATGAAGGAGATCATCGGCCGCTCGCTCGGGGTTTGACGGGGCGCGCGACCGCGGGGCACTGGCCGACTACCCCGACGCGGGCGGTCCGGCGGGCTGGCCGGCTGGTCGGCCGGCTGGCTGGCTGGACGAGGGCTGGCCGACCGGGAAGGTGGCGATCAAGCATGGGGGGAGCAGCGGGGGAGATCGCCACATCCTCGATGGCCGCTGGGGCCGCTGGCTGGACGCGGGCTGGCCGACCGAGAAGGTGGCGATCAAGCATGAGGGGAGCAGCGGGGGAGATCGCCACAACTGGCGGGAAGGCGGGAAGGCGCCAAGGCGGGAAGGGATGTGGCTGTGGCCCCGCCCCGAGCCGCGTCCAGATGGTGCTGCCTGCAGGCCACAGCTGGGTTCGTTGGTCGCTACGCAAGATCCGGGCCGGTGAGCAGGGCGGCGAGTGCCATGCAGCTCAGTTGACGCCGCAGAACTGCGCGGCCAGCAGCACCAGGGTCTGGGTCACGGTGACGAGCTCTGCCACCGGGACGGACTCGTCCGGTGCGTGGGCCCTGCGTACGTCCCCGGGCCCGTAGTGCAGCGTCGGGATGCCGCCCAGCTCGGTGAGCAGCCGAAGGTCGGAGCCGTAGGGAACGCCGTGCACTTGGGGCACGTTGCCGTGCAGCCGGCTGTGGGCACCGGCCACCAGTTCGAGCAGCGGGCTGCCTGCGGCGAGCTGGCCAGGGGCGAACTGCCCGCCCGCCCACTCGACGACAACCGGGTGCTCGCTCAGCCACGGGTCGTCGGCGCAGACCTCCGCAACGGCCTCCTGCAGGGCGGCCCGGGCGTGCTCGACGGGCTCACCGAGCGCAACCCCCAGACGACCCTCGGCGATGAGCAGGTCGGGCACGCTGCTAGACCAGTCGCCAGCCCGCACCGTCCCCACCGACAACGGGTAGGGGACTGCGTAACCCGCCATCAGCGGGTGGATCTCGGTGTTGCGCGCCACCTCGAGCCGGCGCAGCGCGAGGTGCACCAGCAGATACTTCTCGATCGCGTCGACGCCCTCGGTCCGCACGCTGGCGTGCACGGAGCGACCGGGCACGGACAGGCGGAAGGTCAGCGCCCCGGCGGCCGCGGGCACCAGCGCAGTGGCCGTCGGCTCGCAGATGACGGCGGCGTCACCACGGTGGCCTCGCAGCAGCGTGGCGAACGTGCCGAGACCGCCGTCCTCCTCTCCGACGACGCTCTGCAGCTGGAGGCTGCCGCGCAGCCGGACACCTGCTGAGCGCAGCGCCTCGACGGCAGCCAGCTGGCAGACCAGCCCGGCCTTCATGTCACACGCACCGCGACCGAGGACCCGACCGTCGCGGACCTGGGGATCCCAGGGCGTGAACGACCACTGGGTGGCGTCGCCGGTCGGTACGACGTCGACGTGGCCGTTGAGGACCAGTACCGGGCCGTCGCCGCCGCCCCACGTGCCCACCAGGCCCCACGCCTCCTCGCGCTGCGCCTCCAGACCTGGGAAGTCCGGGTGGGCCAGCGTCGTCTCGAGGTCGATCTGCCAGAGGTCGGTCGCCATCCCCAGGTTGTGCAGCCGGACCTCGAGGTGGTGCTGCGCCTCGCTCTCCTGCGGACTGCCGGTCACGCTGGGGATGGCGATGAG
>JANLPD010000258.1:0-4714 GCA_031367045.1 Frankiales bacterium
CATCGTGGAGATAAAGCTGACGCTCGCCCTTCCGCGCGACGGATTGTCCGTGCCGGCGGCCCGGCGCGTCCTGACCAGCTCGCTCTCGGTCCTCGGGGTGGATGCCGACGTTATCTCCGACGTCGGCGTGGCCCTCTCTGAGGCCTGCTCCAACGTGGTGGACCACGCGGCCAACGGTGACGAGTACGAGGTCTCGGTCGGCGTCCGCGGCAATGAGTGCGTGATCGAGGTGTTCGACACAGGAGGGGGCTTTGACGCCAGCGCCGAGGGGTTGGCTGACGCGGCGAGCAATGCCGAGAGCGGGCGGGGCATCCAGCTGATGCGTGCCTTGGTCGACCGCGTGTCCTTCCGTCGCCACTCCGACGACGGCACGGTGGTGCACCTGGAGAAACGTCTCACCTGGGATGTCGGCTCGGTCATCGGACGGCTCACCGACGGCCAGCCCCCGATCCGGCATGGGCCCTGGAGCGGCGAGGACCTGCCCGGGAAGGCACGTGGGCTCCACTAGGCTCGCCCATGTGACCGTGAGGATCGGCGTGGTGACCTTCCCCGGCAGCCTGGACGACCGCGACGCCCAGCGTGCCGTGCGGCTGGCCGGCGCGGAGGCGGTGTCCCTCTGGCACGGCGACCCCGACCTGCACGGTGTGGATGCCGTGGTCCTGCCTGGCGGCTTTTCCTACGGCGACTACCTGCGCTGCGGCGCCATCGCCCGCTTCGCTGCGGTGATGGTGCCCCTGGTCGACGCGGCCAGGGGCGGCCTGCCCGTCCTCGGGATCTGCAACGGCTTCCAGGTCCTGTGCGAGTCGCACCTGCTGCCCGGTGCGCTCACCCGCAACCAGCACCTGCGCTTTGTCAACCGTGAGCAAGAGATCCGGATCGCGAGCAGCCGCACGGTGTGGACCGGCGGCTACAGCAGTGGTCAGGTGATCACGGTCCCCGTCAAGAACGGCGAGGGGGCGTACGTCGCTGACGCCCGCACGCTGGACGCTCTCGAGGCGGAGGGACGGGTGGTCGCCTACTACAGCGGTGGCAACCCCAACGGCTCGCTGCGCGACATCGCCGGCATCTCCAACGAGCGAGGCAACGTCGTCGGCCTCATGCCCCACCCGGAGCATGCGGTCGAGGACCTCACCGGTCCCGGGACCGACGGGCTCGTCTTCTTCACGTCCGTCCTGACCAGCCTGGTGAACGCCTGATGCTCGACACCGTCCACCGTGCGATCGAGACGCCCGACGAGGAGCAGCCCTTCCATGAGCTGGGCCTGGCGGCCGAGGAGTACGAACGCATCAAGCTGGTCCTCGGGCGGCGACCGACGCAGGCCGAGCTGGCGATGTACTCGATCATGTGGAGCGAGCACTGCTCCTACAAGAGCAGCAAGGTGCACCTGCGCCAGTTCCAAGCCATTCCCGCGGGTGACCGGATGCTGGTCGGCATGGGTGAGAACGCCGGCGTCGTCGACGTCGGCGAGGGCCTCGCCGTCACCTTCAAGGTCGAGTCGCACAACCACCCCAGCTACGTCGAGCCCTACCAGGGCGCGGCGACCGGCATCGGTGGCATCGTCCGCGACATCCTGACGATGGGCGCGCGCCCGATCCTGGTCATGGACCCGCTGCGTTTCGGCGACGCCGACCACCCCGACACCAAGCGCGTGCTGCCCGGCATCGTCGCGGGCATCGGCGGCTACGGGAACTGCCTGGGACTGCCCAACATCGGCGGCGAGGTCGTCTTCGACCCGAGCTACCAGGGCAACCCGCTCGTCAACGCA
This sequence comes from Frankiales bacterium, assembly GCA_031367045.1. Lineage (GTDB taxonomy): Bacteria > Actinomycetota > Actinomycetes > Mycobacteriales > SCTD01 > JANLPD01. Next base: position 1,766 of record JANLPD010000258.1, read on the forward strand.
CTGTGCCTCGGGGTGCTGAAAGCCGACCGGATTCAGCTGTCTGCTGCAAGGGGCGTCGGCAACGTCGTGGTCCTGCTCGGTGCCAAGACCGGCCGCGACGGTATCGGCGGGGTGAGCGTCCTGGCCTCCGCGACCTTCGACGAGGACGGCCCGGCCCGGCGGCCGAGCGTGCAGGTCGGCGACCCATTCATGGAAAAGCTGCTCATCGAGGCTTGCCTGGAGATGTTCGACGCCGATCTCATCGACGGCATCCAGGACCTCGGTGGCGCCGGCCTGACCTGCGCCCTCAGCGAGACCTCGGCGGCGGGCCGGAGCGGCATGCTGGCCCACCTGGACCGGGTCCCGCTCCGGGAGGCCTCGATGGAGCCGCACGAGGTCCTCGCGAGCGAGTCCCAGGAGCGAATGCTGGCGATCGTGGAGCCGGCCAAGCTCGACGCGGTCCTGGCGATCGCCGCCAGGTGGGGCGTGCTCGCGACCGCCATCGGGACGGTCACCGAGGGCGACCGGCTGGAGGTGCTCTGGAACGGCGAGGTCGTTGTCGACGTCCCGCCTGGCAGTCTCGCCGACGACGGCCCGGTCTACGAACGGCCCCTGCGCAGGCCGGCCGACCTGGACGCCCTCCAGGCCGCCGCCCTCCCGCCCTATCCGGGCGACGATGACCTGCGCGCCCTGCTGCTGCGGATGGTCGCGAGCCCCAACCTGTGCAGCCGTCGCTGGGTCGTCGAGCAGTACGACCGGATGGTCATGGGTGACAGCGTCCTGACCTGGCCAGAGGACGCCGGCGTCGTACGACTGTCCGAGCAGACCGGGCTCGGCGTGGCTCTAGCGACGGACGGCAATGGTCGCTATACCCGCCTGGACCCCTACGCCGGGGCGCAGCTGGCACTGGCCGAGGCCTACCGCAACGTCGCCGCCACCGGCGCTGTCCCGATCGCGGTCACCAACTGCCTCAACTTCGGCTCCCCCGAGGACCCCGAGGTCATGTGGCAGTTCGCCGAGGCGACCCGCGGCCTGGCGGAGGGCTGCACCGTCCTCGCCACACCCGTCACGGGCGGCAACGTGAGCTTCTACAACCAGACAGCCACCGTCGCGATCAACCCGACGCCGGTCGTCGGCGTCCTCGGCCTGTTCGACGATGTCGCGCGCCGGACCCCGATGGGCTTCCAAGCCGAGGGTGAGTCGTTGCTCCTGCTCGGCGACACCAAGGACGAGCTGGGCGGCAGCGAGTGGGCCTGGGCCGAGCATCGCCACCTCGGCGGCCGCCCACCAGCGGTCGACCTCGACCGCGAGAAAGTGCTCGCCGAGGTGCTCGTCGCGGGCAGCCGCGGCGGGATGCTGTCCAGCGCCCACGACCTGTCCGACGGCGGCCTCGCGCAGGCCCTGGTGGAGTCTGCTGTGCGCAAGGGGATCGGGGCCCGGGTGATCCTGCCGGCCGGTCAGGACGCGTTCGTCCAGCTGTTCAGCGAGTCGGCCGGTCGGGCACTCGTGTCCCTCCCGCGATCGCAGGAGCTGCGCTTCACCCAGCTGTGCGGGGCCCGCGGGCTGCCCTGCTCTCGCATCGGCGTGACCGACGGCGCGAGCCTTGACGTGCAGGACCTGTTCGACCTGCCGCTGGATGAGCTCAGCGTCGCCTATGAGTCGACGCTTCCGGCGCTGTTCGGACCAGTGGCCGGGGCTTGTGCTGACGCCCCGGCCGGTCCGGCTCGCATGTGACGTCAGGCTAGGAGCGGGCTGATCCCATCGGCTTGACGGTCGGCAGCGGCGAGGGCTTGCCGGCGCCGGACGGACGGCCCGCCTCGGAGGGCTTGCCCGCCTCGGAGGGCTTGGCGACGTGGGACGGCTTGGCGACGTGGGATGGCTTGCCCGCCTCGGACGGCTTGCCCGACGGCTCACCGCCCGAAGCATCCGCGAGGACCCGCACGCAGAACGCCGTGACGCCCTGATCGCCACCGGCGGCCGTGATGAGCGCCGTGAACGCCGGGCTCTGCAGCGCCTTGCCCCTGCTGTCCTTGTTGCCGGCGCCATAGGCGCGGCACAAGCCGACGAACGACGGAGAAGGCGTTGCAGACGCCCGCACCTTGTTCGGGTCGGCTTTCTCGGGCGCCTCCGTCGCCTTGGTCGCGTTGTCGGCGTCGTGAGTGTCGCCCTGCGACGCCGCCGGGGCGCCGAGCGTGTCGTGGGCGAGGCCCTGTGCTGGGGCGGGCAGCGAGCCGGTTGCCGCGGCCAGCGCGACGCCGCTGACGGCGGCCGCGGCGGCGGACGCCAGCAATGCCTTGCTGGCGAGCAAGGTGGTGAGGAAGGCGGGCACGAAGGGTCTCCTGGTGGGCTGCGCGGCGAACCACGACACGGCCTGTGACATGCCGGCGAGCTCGTGGGGGTGTGCCGGTGCGGCGGCTTCGGCAAGCAGGCTGGTCAGCGCGTCGTCCCCGGGGAGGGGATCGCGGGCGTCTCGTGCTCGCCTGAAGGCCATCTCGTCTCTACAGCGCCGCGCGTCCCGCAGCTGTCACACCCTGCTCCTCGAGCACCGTGGCGAGCCGCGCCAGCCCGCGCGACGTGGCCATCCGTACGGCCCCGGACCGCTTGCCCAGCACCTTTGCCGCAGCAGTTGCGTCGAGCCCGACCACCACCCGCAGCAGCACAGCTTCGGCCTGGTCGGGGGGCAGCCGGGCGATGAGCGCCAGCGCCCGCCGAGTGGCCATCACCTCGTCGGAGCAGGACGCCGCATCGGGTGACGTCCCGGATTCGGGCAGCATCGCGGGGTCCCAGGCGTCGCTCGGCCGGCGGGACGCCGCGCGCAGGTGGTCCAGCGCGCGGTTCCTGCCGATCCGGACCACCCAACCGCGAAAGTCGTCCCCGGTCCCGCGAAACCGGCGCAGGTCCTTGGTCACCTGCAGCCACGTCTCGGACGCCACGTCTGCCGCATCGGGACCCACCAGCGAGGACAGGTAG
>JANLPD010000327.1:0-1868 GCA_031367045.1 Frankiales bacterium
TTTCCCAATCCGGTCAGGAACTGGCCTGGAATCAGGTCAGGGCCTCGATCCCACGATCAAGGCCCTAGTCCGACAATTTAAGGTGAGTGGGCAGGCGACAGCGTCGCGGCGGAGCCGTGACAGGTCCTTCGCTGATGGTCAGGCGGCTGGTTCGAGGGTGACTTTGTAGCCGAGGGCTTGGAGGTGGTGGACGTGGTTGCGCTTGGCGCGGTCGGTGCCCATGCGGGTGTCGTAGAAGTTGGCACCGAGGTCGTGGAACTGGGCTTCGGGATCGGACAGTAACGCCCAGACGATGGTGAGGATGGAACGACCGACCGCAACCAGAGCCCGTTTCTTGCCTCGGCGGCGGGCGATTCTTCGGTAGCGTTCGCCGAGGAAGGTGTCGGTCTTGCCGGCGGAGATCGCGGCCTCACCGAGGACGCTCGCGAGGTAGCGATTGCCGTGACCGGTGGCGCCATTGCCCTTCTTACGTCCGGCGGACTCCTTGACGCTGGGGGCGAACCGGGCCCATGAGGTGAGGTGCGCGGGGGTGGGGAACCGGCTCATGTCCAGGCCCACTTCAGCGATGATCACGCGGGCTGCGATCGGACCGACACCGGGGATCTGATCGAGGCGTGCCACCGCTTCAGCGAAAGAGGCGATCTCGTCCTCGATCTTGGTGTTGATCGCGGCGATGTTGGCGCCGATTTGGTCGATGCGGGTCAGCATGCTGGCGAGCAGGAACGCGTGGTGATCGGTGAAGTAGCCATGGAACGCTTGTTCCAGCTGGGGGATCTTCACCCGCATCCGGCGGCGCGCCAACTGGGCCAGCTGGGCAGGATCGCGTTGTCCGCTGATCAGAGCGTTCATCATGTCCCGGCCCGACACCCCGAAGATGTCAGTCGCGACTACCGACAACTTGATCTGGGCGTCCTCGAGCAGCTTCTCGACCCGGTTCTTCTCCGCGCTCGCATCGGCAACCAACGCGACCCGGTAGCGAGTGAGATCACGTAGCCGACGGATCGGCTTGGGTGGCACGAAACTAGGTCGGATCATCTGGCGTTCCGCGACCTTGGCTAGCCACACCGCATCGAGCCGATCTGTCTTTGGCCGACCCGGCAGGTGTTTGACGTCTTTGGCGTTGACGAGCCACACCTCGAAACCGTGCGCTTCCAACAGATAGAACGGGGACTTCCAGTAGTCGCTGGTCGCCTCCATCACCACCTTGGTGACGCCCAACTCCAGCAGCCGGTCGACCATCACCTGCAACGAGCGGGTCATGGTGGAGTACGTGATGACTTCCTGGACTCGTCGACCTGAACCGTTCTGGCTGGGAAGCCGCGTACAACAGACAAGCTCAGCCTTCCCGATGTCTAATGCGGCGACCCGCGCGATGATCTCCTCGTCGTCATGAGTCTCTTCCAACACCTAACGCACCTCCTCAGCTCGAGCCGATATCGAGGTGGTTGCCCGCGGGAGCTACCAGGATGAAACGAAGCTAACGGGCGTGCTCAAGGCGACAAGGAAAGGCCCACAAGCGCAGCTCCCAGCATCCGACTGACGCCCGGCCTCCAACGGACCAAGGAGTAAACGATGTCTGCGGACAACTACGACCCTATTTTCAGCCCGGAACGGGCCTCCCCGCCAGGGGAGAGTGGAGACTGACCGAGATCCGCCGGTAGCGCTGTCGGCGACGGCGTGTTGAACGAGCAGATGCCCTGTCAAATAGGAGAATCGAGGTTGCGAAGACACGATTCTGACCTGAATGAAGGGCACCTGCTCGGTGATGACACTACGGCGACGCAAGCGGAAGTCCAAGCAGCCGAAGCGGCGTGTACGGATCGGTGCGCCGGACCCCTCGGTGACGGGCCTGGCAGGCCTGGTGGCCG
>JANLPD010000064.1:0-4434 GCA_031367045.1 Frankiales bacterium
CTGGCGGACTGAGCGCTGCGAGGCTGCCGCGCAACTAGGCTTCCCGCTATGACCAAGAGCCCGATCAGCCCTGTCGTCGACGAGCTGTGGGAGCGTCGCGCCGACCTCGCTCCGGACGACCTCGAGGCCCGCGCTCACGTGGTCGCCGCCGTCGACCTGCTCGACACCGGGCAGGCGCGGGTGGCCCGCGTCGTCGGGGACGAGGTGGTCGTTGACGAGCGCGCCAAGCGGGCGATCCTGCTGTCGTTCAAGGTGTTGGCGATGCGGGAGAGCACCGGGACCGGCTTCTACGTCCACGACCGGGTGCCGCTGAAGACGACGTTCGACGGGGTGCGCGTCGTTGCCGGCGCGATCGCCCGCTGGGGTTCGTTCTTCGAGCCGGGCGTGGTGCTCATGCCGAGCTACACCAACATCGGCGGCTACGTCGGGGCCGGGTCGATGGTCGACACCTGGGCCACCGTCGGCTCGTGCGCGCAGATCGGCACCAACGTCCACCTTTCCGGGGGTGTCGGCATCGGGGGCGTGCTCGAGCCGCCACAGGCCGCCCCGGTCGTGATCGAGGACGACGCCTTCATCGGCAGCCGCTCGATCGTCGTCGAGGGAGCGCGCGTGCGCCGTGGCGCCAAGCTCGGAGCAGGTGTGATCCTCGCCAGCAGCACCAGGGTCTTTGAGGCCGAGACCGGCAAGGAGCTCCCGCGTGGAGAGGCACCTGAGCGGTCCGTGGTGGTGAGCTCGACCAGGATGAAGTCCTTCCAGGGCGGGGAGTTCGGCATGCCGTGCGCCCTCGTCCTGCGCTACCTGGAGGAGGGCCAGCAGCACGACAAGCTCGCGCTCAACGAGATCCTGCGCGAGCACGGCATCGCGCCGTGACCCTGGACCTGTCTGGCGACCCCACGGATCTGACTGCTGCGCTCGTCGACGTGCAGAGCGTGTCAGGCGAGGAGGTGCAGCTCGCGGACCTGGTCGAGCAGGCGCTACAGGCCTGCGGCCACCTGACAGTGGACCGGGACGGCAACGCCGTGGTTGCGCGCACCGACCTGGGCCGCGACCGGCGGGTGCTGCTCGCCGGCCACCTCGACACCGTGCCGCTGGCCGACAACGTGCCGTCGCGGCGGGAGGGTGACCGGCTCTATGGCTGCGGGACGTCGGACATGAAGAGCGGCGACGCGGTCCTGCTCCACCTCGCGTCGACGCTGGCCACCCCGTCGTACGACGTCACCTACGTGCTCTACGACAACGAGGAGGTGGACTCCGACCGCAATGGGCTCAAGCGCCTCGCGGAAGGCAACAGGGACTGGCTGACCGCCGACCTGGCCATCCTCATGGAGCCGACCAGCGGTCAGGTCGAGGCGGGTTGTCAGGGCACCGTCCGCGTCGAGGTGACACTGCCTGGCAGGCGGGCCCACAGCGCGCGCGGGTGGCTGGGCGACAATGCCATCCACGCTGCCGCGCCGCTCCTGCGGCGCCTCGCCGAGCAGCCTTACCTCGAGGTCCCCATCGACGGCTGCGTCTACCGCGAGGGGATGAACGCGGTGCAGATCGAGGGCGGCGTAGCCGGCAACGTGGTGCCCGACGCCTGCACGGTCACCGTCAACTTCCGCTTCGCGCCCAATCGCACGGTCGAGCAGGCGGTCGCGCACGTCCGCGAGGTCTGCGCGCCGTACGACGTAGTGGTGACCGACTCGGCCGCCGGCGCCCTGCCAGGGCTGGCGGCCCCCGCGGCTGCCCACTTCGTGCGGGCTGTCGGCCGGCCGGCGTCGGCGAAGTACGGCTGGACCGATGTGGCCCGCTTCGCCGCGCTCGGAATCCCGGCCCTGAACTACGGGCCCGGCGACCCCTCGCTGGCCCACACCCGCGAGGAGTCGGTCGAGCTGTCCCTCGTGACCGCCTGCACGGACGTGCTCCGCGGCTATCTGACGGCGCCTTCCTGACGGTTTGAGCTGGCCAGGCGTTCAGGGCGGCGCGAGCGGGTATGACAACAAAAAGAACCTGACCCCTTGGAGGAACTGTGACCGGGACAACCGCCCTGACCGGCAAGACCATCGCCTTTCTCGTCGCCCCTGAGGGCATCGAGCAGGTGGAGTTGACGGAGCCATGGAAGGCGGTTCAGGAAGCCGGTGGGACGCCCCATCTGGTGAGCACCGACGACGGGAAGGTCCAAGCGTTCAACCACCTCGACAAGGCCGACACGTTCGCGGTCGACGCCACCGTCGACACTGCGGTCCAGACGTCGTACGACGCACTGGTCCTGCCAGGCGGCGTCGCAAACCCTGACTTCCTGCGTACGCAGCCGAAAGCGGTTGCCTTCGCCAAGTCCTTCTTCGACGCGGGCAAGCCGGTTGCCGCCATCTGCCATGCGTCCTGGACCCTCATCGAGGCCGGCGTCGTGCAGGGTCGCACCCTCACCAGCTGGCCGAGCCTGCAGACCGACCTGCGCAACGCCGGTGCGACGTGGGTCGATGAGGAGGTCGTCGTGGACCGCAACGGGAGCAGCACGCTCGTGACCAGTCGCAACCCCGAGGACCTGGCTGCCTTCAACGCCAAGCTGGTGGAGACCTTCGCGGACTGACCAGGCGCCCGTCGCGGCTAGCGTGTTCTCGTGCCTGCCTCCATCGACCCGGACCGGATCACGCCCGAGAACACGCCGGAGAAGCAGCGCGGCCCCGTCACCTTGCGGCGGGGGCAGGTCGAGTCGACCACGACCGACCAGCGGCTGCTCGACACCCGCGGCCCTTCGGACTGGGTCCACACCGACCCGTGGCGGGTCCTGCGGATCCAGTCCGAGTTCGTCGAGGGTTTCGGGCTGCTCTCCGAGCTTCCCCGCGCCGTCTCGGTCTTCGGCTCTGCCCGGACCCCACGCGACTCCGTGGAGTACCGGCTGGGGCGGCGCCTCGGTGGGGCGCTCGCCGAGGCCGGCTGGGCCGTCATCACCGGCGGTGGGCCGGGTGCGATGGAGGCGGTCAACCGCGGCGCCCAGGAGGCGGGTGGGCTGTCCGTAGGTCTGGGTATCGAGCTGCCTTTCGAGCAGAGCCTCAACGAGTGGGTCGACATCGGCCTGGACTTCCGCTACTTCTTCGCCCGCAAGACGATGTTCGTGAAGTACGCCCAGGCCTTCGTGATCCTGCCGGGCGGTTTCGGCACGCTGGACGAGCTGTTCGAGTCTCTGACGCTGGTGCAGACGCGCAAGGTCAACATGTTCCCCGTCGTAGTGATGGGCGCCGCCTTCTGGCAGCCGCTGCTCGACTGGATGCGCGACTCGCTCGCGGCAAAGGGCTACATCGCGCCAGGCGACGTCGACCTGATCCACGTCACCGACGATGTCGACGAAGCCGTGCAGATCATCGCCGAGGCCAACGCGCGGCGGCCCGGCCGTGGTCTGCGTCGGGCCAACGCCGCAGAGCCCCTCGGCGAGGACGACTGAGTTGGCGGCGATCTGCGTCTACTGCAGCTCCAGCACGCGCATTGCCAAGGAGTACGTCGACCTCGCCGCCGAGGTGGGGGCCGAGATCGCCCGGCGCGGCCACTCGCTCGTGTCCGGCGGTGGGGATCTGTCGTGCATGGGCGCCGTGGCCCGGGCGGCTCGGGCCGGCGGGGCCCGCACCGTCGGGGTCATCCCGGCCGCACTGCTCGAGCTGGAGGTCGGCGACATCGACGCCGACGAGCTGCTCGTCGTCGACGACATGCGTACCCGCAAGGGGCTGATGGACGAGCGGTCAGATGCCTTCCTCACCCTGCCGGGCGGGCTCGGCACCATTGAGGAGCTGCTGGAGGTCTGGGTGGCCCGATTCCTCGGCATGCACGTCAAGCCGGTCGTGGCGCTTGACGTCGACGGGCTGTACGACCCGCTGCGCGAGCAGGTCGCCGTGATGGTCGAGCGGGGGTTCGTGCGCGCCGAGGCGGCCCAGGCGCTGGTCTGGACGTCGACGGTGACCGAGGCGTTCGACGCCGTCGAGGTGGGGCTGGCTGCGCCGCACCGCATCGTCCCGCGGGTCGACGAGGCGCTCGAGTCGGATCCCTGACCGAGCGCTGGTGCGTGAAAGGATAGGTGCGTGCTGACCCTGCTGGCCGTGCTCGGTGTCCTGGTCGTGCTGTTCATCGCAGCTGTCGTCGCCACGCGTCACGACGAGGTGCTCATCGACGTGCTCCCGGACGCCGCGGACCTGGGCCTGCCCGCGGGTCCCGTGCAGGCGGAGGACCTGGCCACTCTGCGCTTCTCGCTCGCCCCCCGTGGTTATCGGATGGACCAGGTGGACGAGGTTCTCGACCGGCTGGCCGCCGAGCTGGCGGACCGCGACCGACGGCTGGCGGAGATGGCGGCGGCGCCGGGGCCGGAGCGGCCGGCTCCGCCGGTGGCGCAACGCCGCTCGTCGCCGCTGAGCTCGTTCGCCCTGCCCGACATCGAGCCGTTCGGGGCGGCGTTCGAACCCGATCCGA
>JANLPD010000513.1:0-11070 GCA_031367045.1 Frankiales bacterium
AAGACATTTCTCCGTAGGACCGTTCCACGGCGCACGACGTCTTGGGCATCTCGCGCGCCAAGTCTATTCGCATGTCCTCGAGCGCGGTCGCGGTGGGCGGCGCGGGGCTTCTGCGCCGGGCCGCGAGCTGGATCTCGACCCCGCTGTTGCCAGAGGACTTCCTCGGCCTGATCGACCCGCTGTGGTCGGCCCGCCAGTTGCGCGGCCGCGTCGAGGCGGTCGAGCCCGAGTCCCGCGGCGCGGCCACGGTCCGGCTTCGGCCGGGCCGCGGCTGGCAGCCGCACCGGGCCGGCCAGTACGTCCGCGTCGGCGTGGAGCTCGGGGGTGTCCGCCACTGGCGGACCTACTCGCTCACCTGCCCGGAGGGTCGTGACGATGGCCTGGTGACCTTTACGGTCAAGGATGTCGGCCTGGTCTCGGGCCACCTTGTGCACCGCACCGTCCCCGGTGACGTCCTGCTGCTCGACGTGCCGCAGGGCGAGTTCGTCCTGCCGTTGGTGCCCGGCCCACTGCTCTTCGTCACGGGTGGCAGTGGCATCACGCCCGTCATGGGGATGCTGCGCACCCTGGCTGGTCGCGACGCACTGCGCGACGTCGTGCTGGTGCACTCCGCCGTCGACGAGGGTGACGTCTGCTTCGCCGCCGAGCTGGGGGCGCTGGCCGCGGCGCACGAGGGATTTGCGCTGACCGTCCGGCTCACCGACACCGAAGGGCTGCTCTGCTTCGCCGAGCTCGACGAGCTCGTGCCCGACTGGCGCAACCGCGGCGCGTGGGTCTGCGGTCCAGGGGGCATGCTCGACGCCGCCGAGAAGCACTACGCCGACCTGGGCCTACGGGACGCGCTGCGTGTCGAGCGCTTCCGTCCGGCCCTGCTTGCCGAGCCCGGCGAGGGCGGTGCCGTCGAGTTTGTCCGCACCGGTCGCCTCGTCGAGGCCAACGGCACCACCTCCCTGCTCGACGCCGGCGAGGCCGCCGGTGTCGTCATGCCCAGCGGCTGCCGCATGGGCATCTGCTTCGGGTGCGTCCTGCCGCTGAAGGCCGGCAAGGTGCGAGACCTGCGCACCGGCGAGGTCCACGGCGACGAGGGCGATTTCGTCCAGACCTGCATCTCCGCTGCGGCGGGGCCCGTCGAGATCGACGTCTAGGAGATTGTCATGAGTGCCACCAGCACGAGCGCCCACCTGTCCGAGTCCGACATCCGGGCCTTCGGCGAGGAGCTCGACGCGATCCGTGCCGACGTCCTCGCGAGCCGCGGGGCCCACGACGCGGCGTACATCCGCAAGGTCATCAAGGCGCAGCGCAGCCTCGAGCTCGGCGGCCGGGCCGCCCTGCTCGTCTCGCTCTTCCCGCCCGCCTGGTTTGCGGGAACAGCCATGCTCTCGACGGCGAAGATCCTGGAGAACATGGAGATCGGGCACAACATCCTGCACGGCCAGTGGGACTGGATGCGCGACCCCGACATCTCCTCGACCACGTGGGAGTGGGACGCCATCACCCCGTCAGCGGCGTGGCAGCACACCCACAACGACCTGCACCACACGTGGACCAATGTCGTGGGAAAGGACCGCGACGTCGGCTACACGGTGCTGCGCGTCAGCCCGGACCAGAAGTGGAAGCCCATGCACCTGGGCAACCCGCTCTACAACGCCATTCTCGCGCCCTTCTTCGAGTGGGGCATCGCGATCTACGACCTGGAGTTCGACCAGCTGCGAGCCGGCAACAAGAGCAAGACGAAGTTCCTCGGTGACCTGAAGAAGGTGGCCAAGAAGGCAGCGAAACAGGCCCTCAAGGACTACGTCGTCACGCCCGCTCTGGCCGGACCCTCGGCCGTACCGGCCCTGGCCGGCACCTTCACCGCCAACACGGTGCGCAACCTCTGGTCCCACGCGGTGATCTTCTGCGGCCATTTCCCGGACGGCGCGGAGACCTTCACCGAGGACCAGATCGAGGGCGAGACCCGCGGTGACTGGTATGTGCGACAGCTGCTCGGCTCGGCCAACATGACGGGCTCGCCGCTGTTCCACCTGATGGCCGGCAACCTGTCCCACCAGATCGAGCACCACCTGTTCCCCGACCTGCCGTCCAACCGCTACGCGGAGGTCGCGCCGAAGGTCCAGCAGATGTGCGAGCGCTATGGGCTGCCCTACACGACCGGCCCGATGAGCAAGCAGCTGATCTCGACGTGGACCAAGCTGTTCAAGCTGGCCTTGCCCAACAGCCCCGAGGTGCAGGCCGAGGTGCGCAAGGGCGTCGAGAAGCGCAGGGCGATCGGCAAGACGGCGGACAGTGCGGCAGCCTGAGTCGCGCGCTGCGGCGTTCTTCGACCTCGACCGCACCCTGATCCGCGGCTCGGCGAACTTGCCCCTGGCCTGGGCTGCCTTCAAGGCCGGCTACGTCGCTCCCAGGCAGCTGCTCCACGACCTGGTCAACGCTGTCACGTTTGTCGTCTCCGGTGCCAGTGACGAGCGGTCAGCCGCCGTGCGTGAGCGCATCCTGCGCGCCGTGGCCGGGCACCCCGCAGCGGACGTGATCGCCCTGGGCGACGCCTTTCTGCCGCGGCTTGTCGATAGCGTCCTACCCGAGGCCCGCCTCGTCCTGGCGCACCATGCGGCTCGCGGGGAGGACCGCATTGTCGTATCGGCCTCGCCGGTCGAGATCGTCGGCGAGCTGGTCCGGCGCCTCGACCTGGAGGGGGCGATCGGCACGCGGTCCGAGATCGACGCGGCCGGCTGTTACACCGGCCGGCTCGACGGCGCGTTCTGCTATGCGGAGGGCAAGGTCATTGAGGTGCAGCGGATGGCGCGCGAACGCGGTTACGCGCTGGCCCGGTGCACCGCTTACAGCGACTCGGTCAGCGACCTGCCGTTCCTGGAGTGCGTCGGGACGGCTGTCGCGGTCAATCCGGACAGGGAGCTGCGGTCGATCGCCCGGCAGCGCGGCTGGCGCGTCCTTGAGGTGTCCCGCTCCCGGGCGCAGCGGCGCTACCGGACCGCGACGTCGAGCCGGCCGGTCAGCACGTCGTAGACGCAGCCGATGACGGGCATTCCGTCCGGTAGGTAGGGCGAGCTGCGGATCCGCTGGATGTCACGCCGTAGCGCCGCGGCCTGGTCGCTGATGGTGTGGAACTCCATCGTGCGGCTGTCGATGCCGGCCCGTTCGCGGATCGCCGCGTGCACGCCCTCGTCGTCGATCTTTGACATGCCGCAGTCGGTGTGAGCCACGACCATGACCCGCTCGACGCCGAGCAGGAAGTGCGCCAGGACGAGGCTGCGCAGGACGTCGTCGGTGACCCGCGCGCCGGCGGTGCGCAGGATCTTCGCGTCGCCGTGCCCCAGACCCAGCATGGTCAACGGCTCGATCCGCGAGTCCATGCACGTCACAGCGGCGAGCCCCTTGCCCGCGCGGCCGGCCAGGCCCTCGTCGACGTACTGCTCCGCGAACAAGGCGTTGCCGGCCAGTACGTCGTCAAAGGCGCTCACGCGTCCATCCCACCAGCCAGGCGTACCAGCCCCTCGACCGGGGTCGCAGCGAGCGCCACCCGGCTGTCGTGCGGTTCCGACGGCAGCACGTCCACCAGCTCCCCGTCGTAGAGCAGCGCGACGACCTGCCCGCGCGCCCGCGGGAGCGCGCGGTCGTAGCTCCCGCCACCGCGGCCGAGACGGACCCCGCGCCGGTCCACCGCCAGCGCCGGAACGACCACCAGGTCGGCCGCGCCGATGGCCTCGACGCCGAGGCGCTCGCCGACCGGCTCGAGCAGCCCGCGGACTGCCGGCGCCAGCCGGCCGTCGTACGCCGTCCAGGTCAGGTCGCCACCGGGGAGCAGGACCGGGAGCAGGACCCGCACGTCCGCAGCGAGCAGCGCGGCGTTCAGCTCGCTGGTGGACGGCTCGCTCCCGACCGAGACGTACGACGCGACCAGCTGCGCGCCTGGCAGCAGCGGCGCGAGTGCCAGGAGCAGCGCCGACCCGGCGGCCAGCGGGTCGCGGCCCCTGCGCGCCGCCAGGAGCGCTCTCCGCATCGCCGCCTTGGGGCTCAGGCTCTCGGCTCTGCCGTCCGATGACTCCATCGTGCGAGCATCTCAGCGAGACGTGCCGAGCCACAACAAGGAGGATGGGTGACCCTGCGCACCCGGCTGACGGCTGCCTTCCTGCTCGTCGTGCTGGTCCCCCTGCTCGTGGGCGTCTTCCTGCTCGCCCGGGTGGTTCCGGACGCAGTTGCCAACCGCCAGCAGGCAGGTCTGCAGCAGACGGCCGGGGCAACGGCAGCGCTGCTTGCCAGCTACTGCGACCGCGCCCGCACCACCGCAGAGGCGGCCGCCCGCGCCGCTGCTGGCGTCCGGCCCGCGGCGTCGCGCGCGGCCCTGCAGTCCCTTGTCGACCGCTCCCTCGCCGACGGTGTGCGCGTCATCGACAAAATGGGTCGCGTGGTCGCCTCGGCCGGCGACCTGCCCACGACTGTCGTCGACTGCGGCGCCGGTCCGGCGCGGGCATCGGCCGAAGCCTTCCTGACCGCCCAGGTCATGCTGCGCACGGACGCGGGAGATGCTGGCACGGCGATCGCGGCGTACCGCCTCGACGGGGGTTTCCTGCAGCGCCTTGCCGATGCCGCCGGCGGCATCGATATCGCCCTACTCGACCGACGCGGTGCTGTCGTGGCCTCGACGACAACACGGACGGCCGATGTGCTCAGTGCCTCGCGCGAGGGAGCCGGCCGGGCCGGTGGTCGGGTGGCCGCCCAGACGGCGGCGCGGACGGGAGAGCCGTTCGGCCTGCTGCTCGTCGCGCCCCTTGCCGCTGGGCCGCGCATCCTGCTGCTGTCCCTTGGCCTCGTCGGGGGCGCCGTCGTCCTCGCGACGATCATCGCCCTGCTGCTGGCGCGCGCCACGACGCGACCGCTCGAGGAGCTGACCGACGCCGCCGAGCGGATTGCCGACGGCGACTTGGACACGACCATCCCGGTGCGTTCGCGCGACGAGGTCGGCCGGTTGGCTGCCACTTTCAACACGATGACCGGTGAGCTTCGGACCTATATCGGTGCGCTGCAGGCCAGCCGTGACGAGCTGCAGGCCGGGCTGCATCGCCTCGGCGACACCCTGTCCAGCACCCACGACCTCGATCGGATCCTCGCTGTGGTCCTGGAGACCGCGATGGCGTCCACGCAGGCGCAGGCCGGGATGGTGCTGCTGCTGAGCCCCGAGCAAGACGAGCTGGTCCTCGCCGTCGGCCGTGGACTGGAGGAGCGTGGCGTCAGCGCGGGGCTGCGGCTGCCGATCGGCGTCGGTATCTCCGGGCTGGTGGCCCGCACCGGCGACCCGGTCCTCGGCCGGGTGGGAGCGGGTCCCGGCGAGCTGCGGGTGGGCCCAGGCGAGCCCCAGGCAACGTCGCTGATCTCGGTCCCGCTGAAGAGCTCGGGCCGCGTCATTGGCGTCCTGGACCTCTACGACCGCCGCGACGCCGACGGCTTTGACGACGGAGACCTCGCCATGATCCGCACCTTCGCCAGCCAGGCCACGGTCGCAGTCGACAACGTGCTGCTCCACGAGGAGGCGCAGCGACTGTCGACCACCGACGGCCTCACCGGCCTGTGGAACTACCGCTACTTCCAGATGACGGTCGGCAAGGAGATCGAGCGTGCAGCCCGGTTCTCGCGGCCCCTCGCCCTGCTGATGCTGGATCTCGACCACTTCAAGAACGTCAACGACACCTTCGGCCACCAGCGAGGTGACGCCGTCCTCGTCGAACTGGCCGCCCGGGTGCGCGGCCAGGTCCGTGACGTCGACACCGTCGCCCGCTACGGCGGCGAAGAGGTCGTCGTCGTCCTGCCCGAGACCGATGAGGCGGGAGCGGTCCGGGCCGCCGAGCGGATCTGCGACGTGGTCCGCCGTCGGTGCTTCGGCGAGCCAGGGCAGGTACCGGTCGACGTCACCGTGTCGGTAGGCGTCGCCGTCTTCCCGATGCACGGGGCCACCGCTGGCGCGCTCCTGCGCCGCGCGGACGAGGCGCTGTACGACGCCAAGCGCGCTGGCCGTGACACCTGGCGGATGGCACCGCACTAAGGTCAGGTGATGCCTGACCAGCCCGGTGCCTTCCCGTCGGTGAGCAAGGCCGTCATCCCGGCCGCGGGATTGGGCACCCGCTTTCTGCCGGCGACCAAGGCCACGCCCAAGGAGATGCTGCCGGTCGTCGACAAGCCGGCGATCCAGTACGTCGTCGAGGAGGCCGCGCGGGCCGGGCTGGACGACGTACTCATGATCACTGGGCGGAGCAAGCGGCCGCTGGAGGACCATTTCGACCGGGTCGTCGAGCTCGAGGACATGCTGCGCGCCAAGGGCGACACCGCCAAGCTGGCGCTTGTCCAGGCGGCCAGCGAGCTGGCGACCATCCACTACGTGCGCCAGGGCGACCCGCGCGGTCTCGGCCACGCCGTCCTGTGTGCGGCCCAGCACGTCGGCCACGAGCCGTTCGCCGTCCTGCTCGGCGACGACCTCATCGACGAGCGCGACCCGCTCCTCGAGCAGATGATCGCCGTGCAGCGGCGCGAGGGTGGCAGCGTCGTGGCCCTCATGGAGGTGCCGCACGACCAGATCTCGCTCTACGGCTGCGTCGCCATGGAGGGGTCCGGTGACGTCGTGCGGATCACCGGGCTGGTGGAGAAGCCGCCGGTCGACCAGGCGCCCAGCGACCTTGCGGTCATCGGGCGTTACGTCCTGTCGCCCAGTGTGTTCGAGGTGCTGCGACGCACCCCGCCGGGCCGCGGTGGCGAAATCCAGCTGACCGACGCACTGCAGGAGCTGACCGGTACCGAGCCGGTGCACGGTGTCATCTTCCGGGGCCGCCGCTACGACACCGGCGATCGGCTTGACTACCTCAAAGCCGTGGTGCGGCTGGCGGTCGACCGAGACGACCTCGGACCGCCGCTGCGGGCCTGGCTGCGCGATTTCGTCGAGGACTTCGCGTGAAGTCGGTGGCCGATCACCTGGCCCACGTCCTGTCCGTCGTCGGCCCGCTGTCACCGCTGGAGCTCGGCCTTCAGGATGCCCACGGATGCGTTCTGACCGAGGACGTCGTGGCGCCCGCACCTCTGCCCGGTTTCGACAACTCCTCCATGGACGGCTACGCCATCCGGACCGCGGACCTGCACACCCTGCCCGTCGTGCTACCGGTGACCGGTGACGTTGCCGCCGGCCCGGCCTCGCCGCTGCGGGTCCAGCCTGGGCTCTGCGTCCGCATCATGACCGGCGCCGCGATGCCGGCAGGGGCCGACGCTGTCGTACCCCTGGAATGGACTGACGGAGGCATCGCGCAGGTCCGGATCGACCGTGCCCCCGAGCCCGGCGCCTTCGTGCGCCGCAGCGGGGAGGACGTCAAGGCAGGGGAGGTCGTGCTGCCGGTGGGCACCCACCTGGGGGCCTCCCAGATCGGGCTCGCCGCTGCCGTCGGCCGCTCCCGCCTCGTCGTGCGCCCTCGCCCACGGGTCGTGGTGCTGTCGACGGGCAGCGAGCTGGTCGAGGCCGGTGAGCAGCTGCTGCCGGGCATGATCCACGACAGCAACAGCCCCGCCCTGACGGCGGCTGCCGTGGAGGCCGGCGCCATCGCCTACCGCGTCGGCATCGTGCCCGACGACCCCCGGATGCTCGCCGATGTGATCGAGGACCAGCTCGTGCGCGCCGACCTGTTGGTCACGAGCGGTGGGGTGTCGGTCGGGGCGTACGACGTGGTCAAGGAGGTGCTCGGCCGTCTCGGCACCGTGTCCTTCGACAAGGTCGCCATGCAGCCGGGGATGCCGCAGGGGTTCGGGACGATCGGTCCGGACAACACACCGGTCTTTGGCCTGCCGGGTAACCCCGTCAGCGCGCTGGTGAGCTTCGAGGCGTTCGTCCGCCCGGCACTGCGGACCATGCTCGGCGCCGTGCCGGTCGACCGGCCGCGGGTAGCGGCCGCGACGACGCAGGCCCTGACATCCCCACTGGGCAAGCAGTCCTTCGTCCGGGTGGCGCTCGAGGTGCGCGACGGCAGCTACGTCGTCACGCCTGTCTCGGGCCCCGGGTCGCACCTGTTGGCCGGGATGGCCCGTGCCAACGGGCTCGCGATCGTGCCTGCCGATGTGGAGCGGGTGGAGGCTGGGCAGGTCGTGGAGGTGCTGGTCTTGGAGCGACGGGGCCGATGAGCGGCTTCTCGCACCTCGACGAGGCAGGCAACGCCCGGATGGTGGACGTGTCCGGCAAGGACGTCACGGCGCGGACCGCCTCCGCAAGCGGGCGGGTCGACCTGTCAGCGGAGTGCGTCGCGCTGCTGCGCTCCGGCGGGGTGCCCAAGGGAGACGTCCTCGCGGTCGCCCGGGTTGCTGGGATCATGGGCGCCAAGAAGACGCCCGAGCTCGTGCCACTGTGCCACCCCCTCGCGCTGTCATCCGTCGAGGTGGACCTCATCGTGGACGACGCGGGGGTCGCCGTGACCGCGACAGTGCGGACCACCGACCGCACGGGGGTGGAGATGGAGGCCCTGACCGCAGTGTCGGTGGCCTGCCTCACCGTCGTCGACATGACGAAGGCGGTCGACCGGGCAGCGGTGATCCGCGACGTCCAGGTGGACACCAAGAGCGGTGGGAGATCGGGCTCATGGGCGCGGTAGACGGTCTTCCCGGCGGCGCACGGGCCCTGGTCGTCACCGTCTCCGACCGGTCACACCGCGGTCTGCGGCCCGACTCGTCCGGCCCCCTGCTGGCCTCGCTCCTGACAGAGCTCGGGTTCCTGGTCGGCGAGGTCGTTGTTGTCCCCGACGAGGTGGCCGATGTGCAGGCAGCCGTCCGCGACGGCGTCGCGGCGTCGTACGACCTGGTGGTGACCACGGGCGGGACGGGGCTGGCGCCGCGGGACATCACTCCCGAGGCCGTGTCGGCGCTGCTCGAGCGGCCGGTGCCGGGGCTGGCCGAGGCGCTGCGCCAGCACCACCGCGACGAGCTGCCGACCACGATCTTGTCGCGGGCTGTCGCCGGGACGATCGGGGCGACGCTCGTGGTGACGCTGCCCGGTTCAACCGGCGCCGTCCGCGATGGCGCTGCGGTCCTCGGGCCCGTTGTCGGCCACGCGGTGGCTCAGCTGAGGGGTGGCGGGGACCACGGGTGAGCCGCGGGTGAGTCGCGGCTGGCCGGTGTCGTTGGTCCACGAGGGAGTGGGGGTCCGGCCGATCCGGGTGCGGGACGCCGCGGCCTGGGTCGAGGCCCGCCAGCGCAACCGGGAGTGGCTCACACCCTGGGAGGGCACGCCCGAGGCGCAGCCGTGGGCCTCCTGGTCGGATCGGCACAGCCCCGCGGTGTACTCCGCCATGCTGCGGCTCTTCCGGCGCGAGGCTCGGGTGGGGCGGCTCCTTCCCTTTGGGGTCACCTACCAGGGCCGGCTCGTCGGCCAGGTGACCGTCGGCACGGTCGTGCGCGGGGCCTTCGATAGCGCGACCGTCGGCTACTGGGTCGACCGCGATGTTGCCGGACTTGGCATCATGCCGATCGCCCTTGCCCTGGTGATCGACCACTGCTTCGGCGCGGTGGGGCTGCACCGCATCGAGGCCAACGTGCGGCCGGAGAACGCCGCATCGCGCAGGGTGGTGGAGAAGCTCGGTTTTCGCCGCGAGGGTGTCCACCTTCGCTACCTGTTCATCGACGGAGCGTGGCGCGACCACGTCTGCTACGCGCTGACCCGGGAAGAGGTTGCGGGGGGAGTCCTCTGTGGCCTGCTCGACACTGTTTGACCGACGATCAGAAGGAGGCCGCGACACACCGGCGCAGGTCCGCCGCGACACGTCGACACGTCGTTACCTTCTGCCACGTGGGCAGCGGACTGATCCTTCTTCTGATTGTCGGGATGTGGCTGGCGGTCCTGGTGCCGATGTGGCTGAAGTCCCATGACAGCAACACCAACCTGTCTTCGGTCGAGCGCTTCGGAGACGCGATGCGCGTCCTGTCGCGTCGCCACGTCGGCGTCGGCGACCGGCGCGCGCTGATCCTGCCCCCGCGCCCGAAGGCGATCCTGTCGACGGGCCCTCAGTCGTCCTCCCAGGCGTCGTCCCAGGTTTCGTCGCGGCTGTCGCCGCCAGGCGAGCGGGCCTCCCGCATCGCGGCTGCGCTCGGCCGGCCCCGCAACGTCGGTGCCCGCATCGCTGCACGGCTCGCCCTTCGCGCTGCTGCCAGCACTCCCGCGCACCGCCGTCGCCGGACCCTGCTGGTGCTGCTCGGCCTGGCCGTCAGCACCCTTTTCGGCGGGCTCGTCGGCCCCAGCATGCTGCTCGTGCTCCACCTGCTCGTTGACGTCGCGCTGGTGCTGTTCGTCGTACACTGCCGCCGCCAGGCCGTGCTGCGTGCCGGCCGGCGTGCCGGGCGTGCCGCACCCGCCGCACAAGTCCCCGCAACGGCCCGTCCCACCGCCCGGCCGACCAGTGCCGTTCAGCCGACTAGTGCCGCTCAGCCGGCCAGTGCGGCCCGCGCCGCCCGCCCGGCCAGTGCGGCCCGCGCCGCCCGCCCGGCACCGGCACGCATCGCCGGTATCCCGGATCGCATGCCAACCAGGCCGGTCCCGCTGACCGCCCCTCTCCCGGCGCCGGCAGCCCGCTACGAGGACCCGCTGCCCGGGGCCGCCTCGACCTCCACCACGCACGGCGAGCCGTGGTCGCCGGTGCCCGTCCCTGTCCCGACCTACGTCACCAAGCCGGTCGCCCCTGCGCGCCCGAAGCGGGTGCTGGACCTGACCCGTCCGGGCAAGTGGTCCGAGAGCCTGGACGCCCCGGAGGAGGGCCTCGGGATCTTCGACGACGATGGGGAGCTGGACGAGATCCTCGATCGTCAGCGCGCTGCAGGTGACTGGTAACCTCACGGGCGTCCCCAGGGGCTGTGGCGCAGTCCGGTAGCGCACCTCGTTCGCATCGAGGGGGTCAGGGGTTCGAATCCCCTCAGCTCCACAACGCAAGAGTTCGTTGATGCAGGCCAGCAACGCAGGGCCCCCCGGGCTCGCCATGGTTTCGCGAAGATTCTGCGTGGGCCGGCCCGGGCAGCCGGGCCCCGAGCCGAGTTTGCGGGCCGGGT
>JANLPD010000335.1:0-2178 GCA_031367045.1 Frankiales bacterium
GGGTTGGCGCGCAACCCCCGGTCGTCGAGGTGGTAGACGCCGTCGGGCGCAAGAGCGGACAGGGCGCGGCAGACGGCCCGCTCGCCTACGCAGCCGGCGAGGTTGCGGCGCGCCTGCAAGGAGCTGCGGTCGGCCTCCTTGTGCAGCCAGGCGGCATCCAGTGCGGCGCCTGTCGCCTGGACTGCCTGGCTACCGCCAGCCGACATCTGCCCACCCCCGTCGATCAGGTGTCGACGACCCGACGTGGCCGCTTGAGCTAAACAGCAAACCCGGACAGAGCTTTCGGCAGGACGTCCGTCGGCCCCCCCATAGGGTGGACGGGTGAGCCAGCCCATCGAACCCGCCTTCCTCGCGCTTCCCCTGCGCGAGATCGCCGCAGCGGCCCTGCAGGCCGCCACCGACGCCGGCGCCACCCATGCCGACGTTCGGGTGGAGCGCCTGCGCAGACAGGACCTCATCACCCGCGACGCCCGCCTGGAACGGCTCGAGGACGACGTCACCCTGGGCCTCGCGGTGCGGGTGATCCACGACGGCACCTGGGGTTTCGCGAGCAGCGCCGACATCTGTCCTGACGAGGCCGCCCGCTTGGCCCGGCAGGCCGTCGACGTTGCGCGCACCTCCCGCCCGCTCAACGCCGAGCCGGTCGAACTCGCCGCCGAGCCGGTCTACAACGACGTCACCTGGGTCGGCGAGCACGAGGTCGACCCGTTTGCCGTCGAGCCGGCCGCCAAGGTCGAGCTGTTCGCGCAATGGAGCCGCCGTCTGCTGGCGAGCGACGACGTCGACCATGTCGACGCCGCGCTGCAGCAGGCGATGGAGTCACTGTTCTACGCCGACACGGCCGGCACGATGACGACCCAGCAGCGGATCAGGATGCAGCCGCGCCTTACCGCGACCCGCGTCGACCCGGGCGGCGGCTTCGAGACGATGCGCACCACGGCTCCCCCCGTCGGCCGCGGCTGGGAGTACCTCACCGGCGGCGCCGGCGCATGGGACTGGGACGGCGAGCTCGCTGCGCTGCCCGACCTGCTGGTGGAGAAGGCGAAGGCCAGCAGCGTGGAGCCGGGCCGCTACGACCTCGTCGTCGACCCCTCCAACCTCTGGCTGACGATCCACGAGTCCATCGGGCATGCCACCGAGCTGGACCGCGCTCTCGGCTACGAGGCGGCCTACGCGGGCACCTCGTTCGCGACGCTGGACCAGCTCGGCTCGCTGCGCTACGGCTCCGACGTCATGCACGTCACCGGCGACCGCACGACCCCCTACGGCCTGGCCTCCATCGGCTACGACCATGAGGGCGTGCAGACGCAGTCCTGGGATATCGTCCGCAAGGGCACCCTGGTCGGCTACCAGCTCGACCGCCGGATGGCCCGCCAGAACGCCCGCCTGCTCGGCGTACAGCGCTCCAACGGATGTGCGTACGCCGACTCCCCCTCCCACGTCCCTGTGCAGCGCATGGCCAACGTGTCGCTCCGGCCGGCCGACGGCGGCCCGAGCACCACCGAGCTGATCAGTGGTGTGGACCGGGGCATCTATGTCGTCGGCGACAAGAGCTGGTCGATCGACATGCAGCGCTACAACTTCCAGTTCACCGGCCAGCGCTTCTACGAGATCCGCGCCGGCCGGCTCGTCGGGCAGCTGCGAGATGTCGCCTACCAGGCCACGACCACCGAGTTCTGGGGGTCGATGGAAGCAGTCGGGGGGCCGCAGACCTATGTCCTCGGCGGGGCCTTCAACTGCGGCAAGGCCCAACCCAGTCAGGTGGCGGCCGTCTCGCACGGCTGCCCGGCTGCGCTGTTTCGCGGCGTCAACATCCTCAACACCACGCGGGAGGCCGGCCGATGAGCGAGCTCGTCGAAAAGGCGCTCGCTCTGTCGAGGGCGGACGGCTGCATCGTGATCCACCGCGAGAGCAGCAGCGTCAACTTGCGGTGGGCCAACAACACCCTCACCACCAACGGTGCGGGCAGCGACCGGCACCTCGCCGTCATCAGCATCCTCGGCGAGTCGGTGGGGGTCCGCAGCGCCTCGGTCATCGACGACCTCGAGGGTCTGGTACGGGCCAGCGAGCGGGCCGCCCGCGACGCTGGTCCGGCGGAAGATGCCGGGCCACTGGTCACCGGTGCGGCCTGCGCCGACTTCTCCTGCCCGGCCCAGACCACGACGACTGCTGTCTTCC
>JANLPD010000337.1:0-3898 GCA_031367045.1 Frankiales bacterium
GCGCCGAGTGCTCCAGGAAGGACGCGACAATGCCTCCCCCCATGGAGAAGCCGAACAGCACCACGTTTCGAGCCCCGCGGCTGAGCGCGTAGGTGACCGCGTTGTCAAGGTCGCGCCACTCGGTCGCGCCGTACCGGTAAAAACCGCTGGGATCGAGCGGGCCGCCCGGGTCGTTGCGGTAGGTGATCACAAGCGCCGGCATCCCGGCCTGCAGCGCAGCGCCCAGGGCGCGCAGGGGCTCGGTGCGCGTCGCGCCCTTACCGTGCACCATGACCGCCCAGGTGGTCGTCCTACCTGGCAGGTACCAGGCGGGACAACGCCCGCCCGCGCAGTCGATGTCGACGTTCTGCGGGCGTACCCCGTAGGCCGAGGCGGGATCTTCGAAGACCTCCCTTTGCAGCGTTGCCCGGGTGCCGACCCTGGGAGGGGCGCCGGTCTTGACCATCAGTGGCCGGACCACCGAGCCGTCGGAGCCGGTCGCCTCGACGCGACCCAGCACGCCCGACCCTTCGGGCCAAGCCAGCCCATACGTGTAGTCCTTGTGCAACGTCTCGTTTCGCTGCTGCCCGGATGCCTCGCGCAGCGCCACCGTCACACCGGTGACCCCGGTGACCGTGAGGTCGTACTCCCGGGACGTGCTCTCCAGTGCCAGCCCGTCGGAACGGATCTGCCCCGCGAAGTACCAACCCCCACCGACCAGGAACACCATCAACACGACGATGACCGCAAATAGGCTTGTCAGCAGACGCCGTCGCAGCGTCACGACATGGTCCGGCGGCGCGGCGGTGTCGGCAGTCATGCCGCAACTATCTGTGGCACAGAGGTGTTGCGCATAGCGCGCTGACAGGCGAGATTCTGTACGCCCTCATCATCGAGACGGGCGGCTCGAGACGAGGCCGTACCGCAGCGCCATCTCGACCAACTGCGCCCGCTTCTGGTTCTGCGGCAACTGCTCGATCCCAAGTTTGTGGAACAGCGTCCGTAAGTGCGTCTTGACCGCGTCGACGCTCAGGAATAGCTCGTCGGCGATCTGCTGATTGGTGGCCGGCGTTGCATAGGTGCGCCCATCCAGGTGCGGCCTGCACAGCACTGCGAGCACCGCGTGCTGTGCAGGCGTCAGACGCGCTGCCGTGGGCAGCGGCTCGCCGACCAGCGTGTGTGCTCCGTCCTCCTCCGCCGGTGCACAGAAGGTCAGCACGGTGCCGCCGACCCTGATCTCATCGCGGTCGTGCAGCTGCACCCGACCCGACACCCGCCGACCGTTGACGAAAGTTCCGTTGCGGGACAATCCGTTGTCGTCGATCGTCCACACCCCCGCCACCCGCTCCAGCGTCGAGTGCACCCGCGAGACGATGGGGTCGCCGTCGATAACCACGTCCGCGTTTGCTGCCCTTCCGAGCGTTACCACCCGGTCCTGCAGCACCCAGCGCCGCTGCTGTGCCTGCGCGTCCCAGCGTGACAGGTAGGGCGCTATCGGTTCCCAGCCGGGAGCGGCTACCCCGGCCAGCCCGGACGGCTCAGCCATGCCGCCTCCCACCCTCTCACTCACTATGCGCCGCCCGCTCGCAGCCCGTCAACGCCAGGGTGGGTGCAGTCACCACCTGGGGTGGCTGTCATCGGGCACGCGCAACCGGGACTGTGCAAACACGGGGTGTCCACTGGGGGCGCCCAGTCGAGCTGAACGGATGAAGTCATGGCGACGATGAGGAAAATACGTACCGGGTTGGTGCTGGTGGTCACCGTGACAGCGATGGCGCTCGTGACGTCGGTCCCCGCCGCCCAAGCGGGCAGCTCGTGCGGGATTCGCTGGGGCTCACTGGACAGGGTGGTGGCGGGCGGATCCGGCGAATCCCTGGTCAACGTGCGCGCCGGGCGCCACGACTGCTACGACCGGCTCGTGATGGACGTGCGGGGAGCAGGCGCCGGCCCGGTTCAGGTGCGTTACGTCCAAGCGGTGTACACCCAGGCCCGCGGCGACGTGCTTGCGCTGCGCGGCAGGGCGTTCCTCGACGTCGTCCTACAAATCCCGACCTATGACATCAACACCGGCGCCGCTACCTACACCCGGGCGAACGCCAATGAACTGGTCAACGTCAACGGGTGGCGCACCTTCCGACAGGTTGCGGAAGGCGGCAGCTTCGAGGGCTACACGACGATCGGCGTCGGGGTGCGGGCGCGGCTTCCGTTCCGGGTCTTCTCCCTGACCGGTCCTGGCGACCACTCCCGCCTGGTGATCGACGTCGCACATCACTGGTGAGCCCGGACTCCGGTTGGGGTGACCTCGACCGTCGCCTGCGCCATCCGGCGGACCGCTTCCTCGAGCAGCGCGCTCGTCGTACCGGCGTTGAGCCGGGCCCACCCGGTCCCCTCGACCCCGAAGTCAGCACCTTCGACGAGCGCGACCCGTCCGCGCTCGAGGAACCGCGCCGCCGGCGCCTGCCCGAAGTCCGGTCCCAGCCCACGGCAGTCCAGCCAGGCCAGGTACGACGCCGCCGGCGGCAGGTAGCCCACCTCAGGCAGGTGCTTGCTCAGCAGCTTCCCGACGAGCCGGCGGTTACGGTCGAGGTGGGCCAGCAAGGCGTCGAGCCAGGTGTCGCCGTGCTTGAAGGCAGCCGTGCCGGCAACCGCCCCAAGGTGCCCAACCCGATAGCCGAGATCGACCGGCATTCTCGCCAGGCCGTCCTGCACGGCGTCGTTCCCAGCGACGAGCAGCGCGGCCTTCAGTCCGGCCAGATTGAATGCCTTCGAGGCGCTGACCACAGCCACCCCAGGCCGGTCCGCGCCTCGCAGGTACGGGACGAGGTCAGCCCCCACGAGGGCAAGCGGCGCGTGAACCTCGTCGGACACCACAAGGCCGTCATGCCGCCGTACGACCTCGTCGAGCGCGTCGAGCTCGTCGCTGTTCCAGACGCGACCGGTCGGGTTGTGGGGGCTGCAAAGCAAGACGGACCTGGCCTCGCCGCTGGCGAGCACGGCGTTGATACCAGCCAGATCCAGCGCGCCGTCGGCGAGGAGTGGGACCTGGACGACGCGGCGCCCCGCCTCGACCGGGATGCTGAAGAACGGGTGGTACACGGGCGGGCAGATGACGACGCCCTCCCCGGCGGAGGTCAGGGCCTTGAGGGCCTCCGCGACACCGACCATGACGTCCGCTACCGGCCAGCAGCGCGCGACATCGACGGTCCAACCCCAACGGCGCTCCGCGAAGCCCGCAAAAGCTTGCGGGAGGCGGACCGGCCAGGCGTAGCCGGTGTCGTCGCGACCGACCGCCGTCAACAATGCCTCCCGAACCGGCTCCGCGAGGGGTACGTCGAGCTCCGCGACCCAGGCCGGCAGCACATCCAGCGGATGCGCCTGCCACGTGGCGCTGAGTCGCTGCCGCAGCTGCTCCTGGGTGAGAGCGTCAAAGTCAGGCTCGGCCACCCCGCAATCCTGCACTCCCCTGCCCTGCGGGACCGGGACCCCCTGTGACCTCCCCGGGGTCTGCCCTGGATCGCCGACTGATGCGCCGTCTAACGTCGGTGCGGTGACCGTCTCGCTGGAGGGCTTCCACGCGGTCAAGCACGCCCTGCGCTTCGCAGCAGAGCTGGTGGACGAGGTCGTCGTCGCCGACCTGGCGCGGGCGCTCGCTCTGGCCGACCGCCTCGCACCCGACATCGCAGCCATCCTGCTGGAGCGCGCCGTGACCGCTCCGGTAGTCCACCCGACCGGCGTGTGCGGGACTGCGCACCGCCCGATCGAGGACCGCCACGTCCTCGTCCTCCGGAGTAGCCCGCTTGTGCTGCTCGACGCCCCGCGGCACGCCGGCAACGCCGGCGCGGCGATCCGGGCAGCCGCTGCAGCAGGGGCCAGCGGTCTGGTGACGACGGGCGAGCTCGATCCCTGGCACCCGGCCGTC
>JANLPD010000339.1:0-1938 GCA_031367045.1 Frankiales bacterium
TGGTTGGCGCCGCGCTGCGTGTTGTCCCACTCGAGGAGCAGCCGCGGCCCCTGCACCCGGTAGTAGTGCGGCGCACCGGGTTCGGTGGGACCGGCCCAGGCGAGGTGCACGGCGTCGAGCTCCGCGTCCTCGTCGTACTGCCACAGGGGCGACACCTCGGGCGGCACGCGGTCCAGGTAGGTGCCGAGAAGTTCCCGCAGCATGTCCCGCTGCTCAGCGTCCATATCAGAGGCCGCGACGCCTCTCGGCGCGTCGGTGTAGGCCACGGCGGCGTGGTCGGCGTCGGTGTACCCAGCGGCGTCGTCAATGGCGTCGCTCAGCGTCTGCAGGTTGGCCTGCTCGTCGGGGTCGGGGAACCGCTCGTCCCGCCAGACCCCGGCCAGCGGGATCACCCGGTCGCCGTCCGACACCAGGGTGCGGTTGGCCGTGACGAGGTCCGAGGGGGCACGCGGCAGCAGCACGGCACGTGCCGCCAGCTCACCCGGCAGCGACCTGACGATGTCGCGCGCCAGGTCTTCGACACGGCCCAGCGGGCGGTTGACGGCGTCGCCGAGCAGTGGGGCCGACGCCGGGTCGGCACCCAGGAAGCACGGCGTCGTGCTCACCAGGTCGCCGTCGACGACCAGGTTGTTGAGCGAGACGTGGTGACCGCCGAACCGCCAGCCCCAGGGGCGGGCGCCGTCCGGTTCACCGAACACCCGCAGGTAGTACAACCCGGGGTCACGCCCCCGCTGGCGGTCGAACATGACCCTGAACCCCTCGACCTGGTCGAGGACGTTCTCCAGCCCCATGATCGTTGCGACCGTGACGTACGCCGGCGTGGACAGCCCCGTGGCGACGAGTCGCATCGCCGCCCGCTGCTGCGCCGGCCGCTGCTCGTGGAACGTCAGTCCGCCGTGGTCCGTTGGCGTATAGAACCAGCGGCGCCGCTCCGCGTCGGTGGCGTCGTTGGCGGGTGCTGCGCCCGTCGCGGTGGCCCGCTGTGCGCTGTCCAACGTGTCCAGCCAGGCGGCAGCCGCCTCAGCCATGCGGGCCGCTGCCTCCCGAGCAGGTAGGGGATCGGAGGCGCTCACCATGTCAGCAACCTAGCGCGGCCGACCCGGGCTTTCGGTGACGGCAGTTGTTCCGTAGCGTCAACCTCGTCCTCCGGCGGCCGCACCAGTGCCGACGACCCGTCCTCTTGGGAGGCCCGCGTGCCCACACCGACCGATAGCCGTCCAGACCTGCTCACCGTGATCGCCTACATGCGCGCGGCACCCGGCAAACGAGACGAGCTGCGTTCAGCCCTCGAGGCGCTCATCGAGCCGACCAGCAAGGAGAAGGGCTACATCAACTACGACCTGCACCAGAGCATCGAGGACCCTGACATGTTTCTGTTCTACGAGAACTGGGAGTCCGGCGCCGACCTCGACGCGCACCTCGGGGCACCGCACCTAACGCAGCTCGCCGCCCGCATCCCCGAGCTGCTCGACGAGCGCGGCCTCACCGTGAACCGGGTCCAGCGCATCCCCTGACCGCACCCGCGCGAAGCGGAGGGTTGCTTTCCTCGAGGCATGGTCCTCCCGCACACTGCGACACCTAGATAAGTGGGCCCGCCACACCCGGAAATGCCTCTCGGCGCCTACGTCGCATGAACCATTGGTCCTCGCATGAGGGACTCGAGCACGCCTGTGCAAGGTGCTAGGGAGAGAACGCCGCCGCTGCTGCTGCGCCGTGCGGCCCTTCCGACCACAGGAGCGCGACCGAGGCGTGAGACGGCAGGACGCGACCGTCCAGAAGACCGGTTCTGCTCCACTTATGGGTTTTCGCCGACGCCTCCGTACCGGCGTCGCACTGGTCGTTCAGGCTCAGGGTGCCCATAGTGCGCGGTCGATCCGATCTGCCGCCTCCTGCGCCAGTTCGGGCACGACGTGGGAGTACGTGCCAGCGTCAGGCGGG
>JANLPD010000365.1:0-9905 GCA_031367045.1 Frankiales bacterium
CGAGGCACCCCAAGGTCATCGTGTCCGCCTAGCGGGATCGCGACCGCCCGACCCCGGACACGATGATCACGGCTGGCAGGCGGCGGTAGCGGCGGGAGGCTGGTCCAAGGTCATCGTGTCCGCCTGGCGGCATCGCGACCGCTCTGACCCGGACACGATGATCACGGTGGCGGGCGGCGGTAGCGCCGGGAGGCTGGTCCAAGGTCATCGTGTCCGCCCGGCGGGATCGCGACCCTACGGCCACGGACACGATGATCATGGGGGGCGAGGGGCGAGCGGGGGGGCGGGCGGCGGGCGGGCGGCTGACGGGCGCTCACGGAAGGGGCGCTGGAGGGCGCAGGTGCTTCGAGGTGCACGAAGCGGTCACCCGGGGGAGGCTCCCCTTGTGAAGATCGCTGTCACCGGTGCCTCCGGGCTGATCGGACGCTCACTCGTCCCGCACCTGCGACGGGACGGCCACGACGTCATCAGGCTCGTTCGCGGCAAGGGCGAGGGGCTAGCGCCCGACGAGGTGCCGTGGGACCCGGCAGAGCGCCAACTGAACCCGGAGCGCCTCACCGACGTGGACGCCGTCATCCACCTCGCCGGTGCGGGAGTGGCGGACCACCGGTGGACGTCGTCGTACCGAAAGCAGATCCTGGACTCGCGTGTGGACGGGACCACGACCATCTCGCTGGCCCTGGCCGCCGAACCGGCCCGACCGCGAACCCTGTTGAGTGCGAGCGCGATCGGCTACTACGGCGACACCGGCGACCGGGTGACCGACGAGACAGCCCCGGCCGGGCAGGGTTTCCTGGCCGACGTCTGCAAGGTCTGGGAAGCCTCGACTCGCCCGGCGGAACAGGCAGGGGTGCGCGTTGCCCACCTGCGCACGGGCATCGTGCTGTCTGGTCGCGGCGGTGCTCTCGCCAAGCAGCTCAAGATTTTCAAGGCCGGCCTCGGTGCCCCGCTCGGCGACGGCAGGCAGTGGTTGAGCTGGATCTCGCTACAGGACGAGCTGGCCGCGATCTCACACCTGCTGACCACTGCCGTCAGCGGGCCGGTGAACCTCGTCGGTCCTGCGCCGGTCACCAACCGCGAGTTCACCAAGGTGTTGGGTCAGGTACTGCACCGGCCGACGCTGCCCGTAGCCGTCCCGGGATTCGTCCTCAAAGCAGCGCTCGGCGACTTCGCCAGCGAGGGTGTGCTGGTCGGGCAGCGGCTCGTGCCAAAGGTCCTGCAGGACAGTGGGTTCACCTTCGCCCACGCCGATCTCGAGAGCGCGTTGCACGCGAGTCTGTAACAGCTGGGCGAGCCGAGGAAGGCGACTGGGCGATCACGGACCGCTCGAGCGCGGCACGACGCGGGCCAGCCGCCAGCCCACAGCCACCCGCACCAGCTCCACGTCGTACGACGCGCGCGACCGCGACGCAAGCACGGCAACGGCGCGCCCCGTCCCGTCAACGGTGGTGACCGCCAACCGCTCGTCGACGACCCGAAGCAGCGCGCCCTGTGCGGACTGCAGCACGGTCGTCACCTCGAGCAGTCGGTGCCGCACACCTCTGGCTGCCCAGCCCCGCGCCTGCAGCGATGCCAGCGCGGCCCGATCGGCCGTCATCGCCGGGCTGCCCGGAGCATCCGCGGCCGCCAGCAGCGCCGGGTCGGCGGCGGCGAAGGCCGCGGCCCGCGCAGCGTCGATGCCGTCGAGCTCGCGTTGCCAGTCCACCGGCCCGACTGCCCCGGCCAGGGCAGCCACCCCTGGCAGGGCGGCTGTGGGACCAGCCGCCGGCAACGGCGCCGTGGCGGGCGCCGACCGACCGGAGGCCCAGCCGACCCCTGCCGCGACGACGAGAACGACCGTCACCCCGCCGGCGACGAGCAACCGCAACGACAGCCTCCCTGCGGGTCGCGCGCGAGGCCGCCCGGTCGGATCGGGAGCAGCGAGCCCTGCGGGCCGCGGAGGCGCCTCGACAGCATCCGGCTGGATTAGCCCCTAGGGTGTTGCCGGGCAGCTGCGGCGAAGTGCTCCCGCCAAGGAGCTGGCATCCGGGCGCGCGGCGGGGTCATCGGCCAGCGCCGCCTCGACCGCCTCGATGAGCGCCCGCGGCGCGGTCGGGGCGAGCAGCCCGAGCGGGGTCCGCTCCCCCACGCGCGCAGAGCCGAGGACCTCAGCATCGCTGCCCTCGCCTTGCGGGGCACAACCAGCCAGAGCGCGGTGCAGCACGGCGCCGAGGGCCCAGACATCGGACGCCGGCGATGCGCCACCACCCCGCGCCACCGCGGGGTCGAGGCAGTCGGCCGTCGCCTCGACCTGCTCGCCGGGCTGGCAAGGCGCACCGACCAGACGGGAGACGCCAAAGTCGGACAGCAGCGGCATGCCGTCCAGGGTCAGCAGCACCTTCGCCGCGGAGACGTCGCCATGGGCGATCCCCGCGGCATGGGTCGCCGCCAGGGCCTCGGCCAGCGGCACGCCGAGGGTCACCACCTCCCCCGGCGTCAGCACGTCCCGGCGCGTCAACAGGCGCGCGAGCGAGCCGCCGCCGGCGTAGTCCAGGACGAGCACGGGAGCCCCGTCAACTTCCAGGACCTCGCGCAGGCGCACGAGGTAGGGCGTGTCGACGCGGCCGAGCATCGCGGCCTCTCGGCGCAGCCCAGCAGGGTCGGCCCCACCGCGCAACCTTTTCAGCGCGACGACGTCTCCCGAAGGGTCTCGGGCCCGCCAGACCTCACCGACCGCGCCGAACCCGAGCAGCTGCAGAACGTCGTACCCGGGCACCTCCACAGCGACCACGCTAGGCAGCGCCCTAAGGCGGTGCGCGTTGTCCACAGATAGGTTCGACGGGTGCCCGAGCAACCCGAGGTCGTCGTCGTCGGAGCCGGGTTGGCTGGCCTCGCCTGTGCCCTCCACCTGGTGCGCGCCGGTCGTGACGTGGTGGTGCTCGAGGCCTCGGACGCCGTGGGCGGGCGGGTCCGCACCGACCGGGTCGACGCGATGTCGCTCGACCGTGGCTTCCAGGTGCACAACACCGGCTACCCCGAGGCGCAGCGCGTCCTGGACCACGGCGCCCTCGACCTGCGCCCGCTGCCCGCCGGCGCTCTCGTGCGCGTCGGCGCGAAGCTGCACCGCATCGGCGACCCGCGACGCCTCCCGACCTGGGCGCCGACCACCGTGCTCGCCCCGATCGGCTCGCCGCGCGACAAGCTCCTCATCGCCGCTACTGCTGCGCGCGCTGCCCTGCAGCCCGTCCACAAGCTCCTTGATGCCCCTGAACAGAGCACCTACGACGCACTGCGTGCCCGGGGTTTGTCCCCCCGGGTCATCGAGCGGTTCTTCCGGCCTTTCCTGTCGGGTGTCTTCCTGGAGGACCGGCTCGACACCTCCAGCAGGTTCTTCGACCTGGTGTGGCGGTCCTTCACCCGCGGCACGCAGTGCGTGCCGTCAGGAGGCATGCAGCGCATCCCTGAGCAGCTGGCCCAGCACCTGCCGGCGGGGACAATCCGGCTCGGCGCCCGCGTCGCGTCCGTGGGCCCAGGCGCGGTGCGCGTCGACGAGCGCCTCGCCCCACGCGTCGTCGTCGTCGCGACCGCTGCACCGGCGGCCGCCGCCCTGCTGCCCGGCCTGAAGGTGCCCGCCATGCGAGCCGTCACCACCCTCTACCACCTGGCCGACGCCGCCCCGACGACCAGCGGCGCGATCGTGCTCGACGGCGAGGCGAGCGGGCCGGTGGCCAACTCGATCGTGCTGACCCACAGCGCCCCGTCGTACGCCCCTCATCACCATCTCGTCGCCAGCAGCGTCGTGTCCGGGCAGGCGAGCGAGCCCGAGGTCCGAGCGCACCTGTCCCGGCTCTATGGCGTCGACACCGGCCGCTGGGAGCACGTCCGGACGTACGACGTCGCTGACGCCCTGCCTGACATGTCGCCGCCGATGGGGCGGTTCCGCCGTCCGGTGCGGCTGGAGCAGGGATTGTTCGTCTGCGGTGACCACCGCGACTCCGGGTCCATCCAAGGTGCCCTCGTCTCCGGCCGGCGCGCCGCCCGCAGCAGTCCTCGAGGAGCTGACCGCGTGAAGATCCTCGCCACCTCCGGCGGTTTCCGGATGGGCACGCGGACCATCGCTTCGCCCGGACCATTGGTCGACTACGCCTTCGAGCTCGCTGGCCGGCCGGCACGTCCCCGCTTCACCGCGCTGCTCACCGCGGGTGGCGACCAGGAGCACTGGAAGGCGCGGATCCATGAGGCTTTCTACGGCACCGACGTGCAGGTGACCTGCCTCGCGCTCCTGCCGATGCCCAACGTCGCCGACATGCGCGGCCTGCTAAGTGACTCGCACGTCGTCTGGGTCGGTGGCGGGTCGGTTGCCGGCCTGCTCTCGCTTTGGGAGCTGCACGAGCTCGGGCCCATGCTGCGCGCGGCATGGGAGGCGGGCGTCGTCATGACGGGGGTCAGCGCTGGCTCGCTGTGCTGGCATGTCGGCGGTCCGACGGACTCCTTCGGACCGGAGCTGCGAGCGGTCACCAACGGCCTGGCTCTGGTGCCCTACGGCAACGGCGTCCATTACAACTCCGAGCCGCAGCGGCGGCCACTTCTGCACGCTCTCGTCGCGGACGCGACGTTGCCGACGTCCTACGCGACCGACGACGGCGTCGGTGTCGTCTACGAGGGGACCTCCTTCGTGGAGGCCGTCGCGGACCGGCCGGGGGTCGCCGCCTACCGCGTCGAGCGCGGCCCGGACGGCGCGGCGGTCGAGACCCGCATCGAGCCCCGGCTGCTCGGCTGAGGCCGCCCCAGCAGTCGTAGGCTCAAGACGTGCAGCTGCAGCGCGTGTCGGGGCTGGTCCCTTACGACGAGGGCCTTCGCCTGCAGAACGCGCTGCACGCCCTGGT
The DNA here is from genome assembly GCA_031367045.1 of Frankiales bacterium. Lineage (GTDB taxonomy): Bacteria > Actinomycetota > Actinomycetes > Mycobacteriales > SCTD01 > JANLPD01. Next base: position 4,866 of record JANLPD010000365.1, read on the forward strand.
CGTGGACGGCGCCGAGGACACCACCCTGCTGCTTGAGCACCAGCCGGTCTTCACGGCCGGCAAGCGCACCGAGCCCGGGGAGCGCCCGGCCGACGGCACCCCTGTCGTGGAGGTCGACCGCGGCGGCAAGATCACCTGGCACGGGCCCGGGCAGGTGACCGGCTACCCCGTCGTACGCCTGGGTGACCCGGTGGACGTCGTCGCCTATGTGCGCCGGCTCGAGCAGGTGCTCATCGACACCTGCGCCGAACTGGGTCTGGCGACCGACCGCGTCGCTGGCCGGTCCGGTGTCTGGACGCCGGACGGTGCGCGCAAGGTCGCCGCCATCGGCATCCGCGTCGCGCGCGGGGTCACTATGCACGGCTTCGCACTGAACTGCGACGCTGACCTGTCTGCCTACGACCGGATCGTGCCCTGCGGCATCACCGACGCCACCGTCACCTCCCTGTCGCGCGAGCTTGGCAGACACGTCACGGTCGCCGAGGTGCTGCCCCCGCTCGAGCGCCACCTGCCCTCGCTGGTCGCCGCCCAGGTCTGACGTCAAGGAGTCCGCTGCATAGGCCGAGAACCCTAGGGTGGGCTTCCAGCGATTCATTCGGGCTCGGCCAGTCGCGGTCCTGGGCGTCTTCTGCGTGGCTGCGCTGGCTGCGGGGATCCTCACGCGAGCCGGCGGGCCCCGTACGGTGCGCATGGTCGACGACCTGGCGCAGCTGTTCGCGGCGCTACTGGCAGCGTGCGTCTGCGGTCTGCGGGCCTGGCGGGAACGGGGCCGGCTGCGGGTCAGCTTCGCAGCGCTGAGCGCGGCCACGGGGGCGTGGGCCGCTGGCGCCGCGATCTGGGCCTGGTACGAGCTCGTCGAGGGGGTCGTGACCCCCTTTCCGTCGCTTGCCGACGTGGGCTACCTGTGCTTCCCAGCGGCATCCGTTGCCGCCCTGCTCACCTACCCGCGGCCGCGCAACGGCGGGCGAGGCACGCTGCGACTGTTGCTGGACGGGGCCATCATCGCCGCCTCGCTGCTGCTGCTGTCCTGGATCAGCACCCTCGGGACGGTCCAGGACTCGGGCGGTAACACCACCCTCGCCTTCCTCGTCTCCCTGGCCTACCCCGTGACCGACGTCGTGCTTGGCACCGTCGCCGTCCTCGTCGTCGCCCGGGCCGGCTTCGGCCTTGGCGACCCGGTGACCCTCATGGGCGCCGGCATGGCAGCGATGGCGGTCTCGGACAGTGCTTTCGTCTACCTGACGGCAACGGACGCCTACGGCGCCGGTAGCCCACTCGACGCTGGTTGGGTCGCGGCGTTCCTGCTGCTGGCGGCCGCCGGCCGCCGACGTGCCCTTGCGCAGCCCAGGGCCCATGACGACGAGGCGGGCGCTCTCCCCCGCGTGCTGAGTCGCGGCGAGGTCGTCCTGCCTTACGTGCCGCTGCTGATCGCTGCGGCTGCTGCGGGCGCCCGGGCGGTCTTCTGGCACCGGTGGGACGCCACCGAGCTCGCCATCGCGGCCGTGTTGATCGCCCTGGTCCTGCTGCGTCAGGTGCTGGTGATCCTGGACAACCTCACCCTGGTCGTGGCCCTGCGCAGCAGGGAGGAGCAGTTGCGCCATCAGGCCTTCCACGACAACCTGACCGGGCTGGCGAACCGGGAGCTGTTCGCCGACCGGGTCGAGCATGCGCTGGACCTGCAGCGCCGCGATCTGCGTCTGCTGACCGTGCTGTTCCTGGACCTGGACGATTTCAAGGCCGTCAACGACACCTTGGGGCACCCGGCGGGGGACGCCCTGCTCGCTCATGCAGCGGACCGGCTCCGGGCTGCGCTGCGGCCGGGAGACACCATCGCGCGCCTCGGCGGCGACGAGTTCGCGATCCTGCTCGAGGACGACCTCGTCGAGCCGCTGGCCCTGGGCAACCGGCTGCTCGACGTGCTTGCCGCCCCGTTCACCGTAGATGGACGGCGGCTGTGCGTGCGGGCCAGCATCGGCCTCGCGCAATCCCCAGCCCACGGCTCCCACGCCTCCGCAGCAGAGCTGCTGCGCGACGCCGATCTCGCGATGTACGCCGCCAAGGCGCGCGGCAAGGGCTGTGTCGCCGTGTTCGACCCCGACATGCGGCTTGGCCAGGACCTCACCCTGCAGGCGGAGCTGGCCGATGCCATCGCCGCTGGGCAGATCAAGGTGCACTACCAGCTGCTGCACGATGCGCACTCCCCCGGCCCGGCAGCTGCAGCCGGCGCGGAGGCGCTCGCCCGCTGGGATCACCCAGTGAGGGGACCGATCGGCCCCGACGTCTTCATCCCGCTCGCCGAGCGGACCGGCCTCATCGGCGATCTCGGCCACGCCGTTCTCGCTGCGGCCGTCGAGCAGGCCGCCAGCTGGCACCGCGCGGAGCCGGACCGGTTGTTCGTCGTGAGCGTGAACCTCAGCCCGGTTCAGCTGCGCGCGCCCGAGCTCGTCGCCACTTTCGAGACGCTGCTGCGCGCGGCCGCGCTGCCAGCCGACCGGCTCCTCGTGGAGGTCACCGAGACCGCCCTGCTCGACCAGGCGGGACGTGCCGCCGAGACCCTGCAGGGACTGGTCGCTCTGGGTGTCGCTGTTGCCGTGGATGACTTCGGCACCGGCTACAGCAGCCTCACCCACCTGCGCACCCTCCCGCTGAGCGTCCTGAAGATCGACCGCAGCATCGTCGCGGGCGTGGCCACCCACCCCCGCGACGAAACCCTCTGCCGCGCCCTCATCGGTCTGGCCCACCAGCTGGGTCTGCGCGTTGTGGCCGAGGGCGTCGAGAACCAGGACCAGCTGCGCGCCCTGCAGGGGCTGGGCTGCGACCTCGTCCAGGGCTTCCTGCTCGACCGCCCAGGGCCGGCCCACGCTCTGGGTGTCGTCGCGGCGCCGTCGCCCGAACTGGCCACCGAGCTCACTGACGCGCTCGGAGTCAGCTCCGGGACCGGCTAGAGCTGCGGCGCCACGTCGGCGGCGATCAGCTCGAGCTGGTCGAGGTCAGTGACGTCGAGCGCCTGCAGGTAGAGCCGGCTCGCTCCGGTCTCGGCCAACCGGCCGATCGTGTCCACGACCTCCGCCGGCGTCCCGGCCAGACCACCACCGGTGCGTAGCGCCTCGGGGTCCCGACCCAGGAAGTCCGCGCGTCGGCGTACCTCTGCCTCGTCCTTGCCTACGCAGATCGGCTGGGCGGCGGACAGGATCGGCGACCGGCCGGTGCGTACCGATGCCTCGCGGACCCGCCCGTAGGCCGCGGTTGTGTCCGCCTGCGTCTGGAACGCGACGTTGTACTCGTCGGCGTAGGTGGCGGCCAGCCGCGGCGTACGCCTGGTCCCGACGCCGCCAACGACCAGCGGCGGGTGCGGCCGCTGGACCGGCTTGGGCAGCGCCGGGCTGTCGACGAGCTGGTAGTGCCTACCGGTGAAGGAGAACGGCCCGTCGGCGGCCCAGAGCCCGATGATGACCTGGAGCTGCTCCTCGAGGCGGTCGAAGCGCTCCCCCATCGGCGGGAACTCGATCCCGTAGGCGGTGTGCTCCTGGTCGTACCAGCCGGTACCCAGGCCCAGCTCGACCCGGCCGCCGGACATCTGGTCGACCTGCGCGACGGTGATCGCGAGCATCGACGGGTGACGAAAGGTCGCGGAGCTCACCAGCGTGCCGAGGCGGATCCGGGAGGTGTCCCTGGCCAGGCCGGCGAGGGTCACCCATGCCTCGGTCGGGCCGGGCAAGCCGGTGCCGTCCCGAGGAGTCACAAACCCCGGCAGGTCGAAGGCCACAAGGTGGTCGCTGCGAAAGAACGCGTCGTAGCCCCCGTCCTCCGCGCAGCGGGCGACGGCGAGAAGATCGTCGTAGGACGCGCCCTGCTGAGGCTCGGTGAAGACGCGCAGATCCACGGGTAGCTCCTTCAGGAAGTCGGGCCGGTCGCCGCGACGTTAGCCTGAGCAGGACCCCACAAGGAGAGCTGTGACGATCGCCCCGGACGGCAGGAAGCTGCTGCGCCTCGAGGTGCGCAATGCCCAGACCCCCATCGAGAAGAAGCCGTCGTGGATCAAGACCCGCGCGGTCATGGGTCCGGAGTACACCGCTCTGAAGTCCCTCGTGAAGCGCGAGGGCTTGCACACGGTCTGCGAAGCGGCCGGCTGCCCCAACATCTACGAGTGCTGGGAAGACCGCGAGGCGACGTTCCTGATCGGCGGTGACCAGTGCACGCGGCGCTGCGACTTCTGCAACATCGACACCGGCAAGCCCGCCGCCTACGACACCGACGAGCCGCGTCGCGTCGCGGAGTCCGTCGTCACCATGGGCCTGCGCTACGCGACCATCACCGGGGTAGCCCGCGACGACCTTCCAGACGGTGGGGCATGGCTGTACGCCGAGACGGTCCGCCTCATCCACGAGGCCGTGCCCGGCATCGGCGTCGAGCTGCTCATCCCCGACTTCGACGCGGTGCCAGCCCAGCTGGCTGAGGTGTTCTCCTCGCGCCCAGAGGTGCTGGCCCACAACATCGAGACGGTGCCCCGGATCTTCCGGCGGATCCGGCCCGGCTTCCGGTACGAGCGCTCGCTCGACGTGATCACGCAGGCCCGCGCCGAGGCCCTGGTGACCAAGAGCAACCTGATCCTGGGCATGGGCGAGACCCGCGAGGAGGTCTCCGGGGCGCTGCGCGACCTGCACGGGGCCGGCTGCGAGCTGATCACCATCACCCAGTACCTCCGCCCGTCGGCGCGGCACCACCCGGTCGAGCGATGGGTCAGGCCGGAGGAGTTCGTCGAGCTGCGCGAGGAAGCCGAGCAGATCGGCTTCGCTGGCGTGCTGAGCGGGCCGCTCGTGAGGTCGTCCTACCGCGCCGGCCGGCTGTACGCCCTGGCGCGCCTCCAGCGCGACGCGCAGGCCGTGGGCAGTTAGCCGGCAGTTAGCCGCCCACCCGCTCCGCACGCGACGGACCTCCAAGGTTCACCCCCGGGACACCCCAGCGTCACACCCGCCCGACAGGCTTGCCAGGTGCCCCTTCCTTCGGAGGTCACCATGATCGTCTTTGACCGGCTCCGGC